>JAQBPS010000740.1 GCA_028287415.1 Bacillota bacterium
GGTGGTGGCAAAAGGACGACCCGTTCCGTCCGATGTGCCCAAACACAGCGACGGTTGAGGCCAGGGATACCCGGCAGGGCTTGGGGGCTGCGCCGCCACGCCACTATGAAAGATGTGGGTAAGGGGGAGGAGGAACACCCCACAGTTTTCTGTATAAATCCTAACAGAATAAGACCAAAGTTCTATATGGTGCCGACTTCTGACTGATGGTGTGACACATCTTCCCCTGCCAGAATGGAGACAAGCCACAGAAGGGGGAGGACGAGGTTGAAAAGAACCAGACGAGTGCTTCTGACGATCGGCATCCTGATGACGATGGTTGTCGGCATGCTCGCCGGCGGCGGGGTCCGGCCGGCGCAGGCAGTCGCCGGTGCCGTGATCGATGCAAAGCTGCAGTCGGCCCTCGCCGGTTCCCAGGCCCCCGCTGAAGTCATTGTTACCTTTAACGGCGACGGCGCCCCGACCCCCGCCCAGGTCGCCCTGCTCAAGCAGGTCGGCATCACCCAGGGATTGACCATGCACGCCCTGCCGATCGCCGGCGTGCTCGCCACCAAGGCACAGGTGGAAGCGCTGGCCACCAATCCTGAGGTGCGCTCGCTCTACCTGAATGCCCCGCTCCAGTACTACAACGCCGAGGCCACGGCCCTCACCGGCGTGAAGCGGCTCCGCACTGATTCGACCATGACCACCCGCAACGGCGGCCTGCCGGTCACCGGCAAGGGCATCGGCGTCGTCATCAACGACAGCGGCGTGGACGGCACCCACAGCGACCTCGCATTCGGCCCCCACCTGGTGCAGAACACGCTGGGCTCGACCAACCTGCATTCGCTGGTTGATCTCCTGCCTGTGACCTACACGGAGGGCGTGCCGAACACCGACAGCAACTCCGGACACGGCACGCATGTCGCCGGCATCGTCGGCGGCACCGGCGCCAAGTCGGCCGGCAAGTACGAGGGCGTGGCCCCCGGCGCCTCCCTGATCGGTTACGGCTCCGGCGCCGCTCTCCTGATCCTGGACGGCGTGGGCGGCTTCGACTACGCCATCACGCATCAGACGCAGTACGGCATCCGTGTGGTCACCAACTCCTGGGGCGGCAGCGGCGACTTCAACCCGGCCGACCCGGTCAACGTCGCCAGCTACCAGGCCTACAAGCACAACATGGTGGTCACCTTCGCCGCCGGCAACTCCGGCCCCGGCGAGAACACCCACAACCCGTATGCCAAGGCGCCCTGGGTGATCTCGATCGCCGCGGGCGACAAGCAGGGCAAGCTGGCCGACTTCTCCTCCCGTGGGACGAAGGGCGTCGGCGGCAGCTTCACCATGGAGGGCGAGGCCTGGACCTGGGAAGATCGGCCGACCGTCACGGCGCCGGGCGTTAACATCATCTCCACCCGTGTGATCGCTCCGGTCACCACCCTGGCTGCCCAGGAGGATGCCGCACTGATCGAGCCGGCCTACCTGCCCTTCTACACGACCATGAGCGGCACCTCGATGGCCACGCCGCATGCGGCGGGCATCGTCGCCCTGATGCTCGAGGCGAACCCCAGGCTGACCCCGGCGCAGGTGAAGCAGATCGTCCAGGACACCGCCACCAACATGCCCGGGCTCGAGCCCTGGGAGGCGGGTGCCGGCTACATCAACGCCTACGCCGCCGTTGACGCCGCCCACGGGGCGACGGGCTACGGCAGCACGGTCAACATGAAGCGCAGCTTCAACAGCAGCGCCCAGGCCACGGCGACCCGCACTCCGTTCACGGTCGATTACAACCCGGTTACCCTGGCGTCCAGCAACAGCTATACTTTCACCGTCCCCGCCGGCCTGACCGAACTGGCCGCCCGGGCCGATGCGTACGGCGTGCAAGGCCAGACGGGCAACCCGATCAATCTGGTGCTGATCGCACCGGACGGCACGGAGAGCAGCTCCGGCACCTCGCTGCTCTTCCCGCTCTACACCGACCGGTCCGTCTCGGTCGCCTCCCCGGCGGCAGGGACCTGGACGGCGCAGCTGCGGGGGCTGCGTGGCACGGCTGATAACCCGACGAGCGGTGCGGCTGTACCCGAGCAGGTGAACGGGACGATCACCTTCCGGAGCACCAGCGGCTTCACCGGCCTGAGTGATATCGCCGGCAACCCGGCCGAGGCGAGCATCAAGATGGCGATCGGCGAACGGCTGATGGACGGCTACGCCGACGGCACCTTCAACCCCGGCAACACACTGACCCGCCGGGAACTGGCCACCTATCTGGTCATGGGCGCCGAGGTGCGGCAGTACCGCCCGCTCGACGGCAGCAAGAGCTTCAGCGATGTGAGCGCAGCCGACCTGCCCTATGCTGAGGCGGTCGCCGCCCATGGCGCAGCGATGCGGGATCAGAAGCAGATCGCCGGCGGCGTGATGCAGGCGGTCGGCGGCAGCTTCGCTCCGACGCAGGCAGTCCGCCGTGCCGACCTGGCCTACTCGCTCGTGCAGAGCCTCGGCCTGGAGTCGGAGGCAGCCGCCCGCAACAGTGACCCGGTGACCGTGCAGTATGGCAACGATCGGATCGCCATCGAGGACGCCGCTGATATTCCGGCGACGCTCCGGGGGCACGTCCAGATCGCTCTGGATATGAACATCCTGAACGCCTACTTCTACACCACCCAGGGCCCCTACGACCTGCAGCCCACCACCCACGCAACCTTTCTGCCGCTCCAGAAGGTGAGCCGGGCGGACTACGCCGTGGCGGCGGTCCGCTTCTACTCCACCTACCTCAGCCACTAAAAGTTTGGTCGGGGAACACCAGACCCCGCT
>JAQBPS010000756.1 GCA_028287415.1 Bacillota bacterium
TGGGATCCCCCCGCCTCCAAGCAGAAGGCCCGAGAGCAGCAAGCCGAGCAGCAGCAGTGGCAGCCCCCTGACGCCGCGCAACCGAACCCCCGGCACGCACACTGACGCACCCGCACAAAAAAACGGCGCCTGCGTGTTTGCAGGCGCCGTCCATGATGCGGTCTGTGCTATGCGGCCGGGCTCTCGGCCTTGTCCGCCTCGACGGCGGGCTTGTCCGCCTCGCCGGCAGGCTTGTCCGCCTCGCCGGCGGGCATCGCTGCCAGCTCCGGCGCCGTGGTCAGCATGCTGCGCAGGGCGTCACCGCTAATGACCTCTTCCTGCACCAGGGTATCCGCCACCTGCTCCAGCACCTCACGGCGCTGTGCGAGGAACCAGCGGACCTGCTCCTGCTGCTCCCGGATGATCTTCTGGACCTCCGCCTCGGCGGCGGTGCCCTTCAGGGTCTGCGGGTCGATGATGCCCAGGCTGCTCATGCCCGACGTGACGATATGCTTCGTCAAGTCGACCACCCGCTCGAAGTCGCTGCTGGCGCCGGTCGAACCCTCGCCATAGGAGAGCTCCTCCGCCAGGAAGCCCCCGAGGGCGACCCGGATCTGCCCCTCCAGCATCGGACGGGTGTAGAGGTAGCGGTCATCCGCCGGATTGGTCCGCACATAGCCCATTGCCTTGCCACGCGGGGTGATGGTGATCGTTGAGACGGAACCCGCCTCCACCCACTCACCAACCAGCGCGTGGCCCCCCTCATGGATCGCCACACGGCGCCTCTCCTCCAGGGTAGGCTTGCGGTCCATCTTCTCGCCGAGCATCACCTTGTCGACCGCCTCAGTGAAGTGGCGCATCGAGACCTGGTCCAGACCCTGGCGCAGCGCCAGGATGGCCGCCTCGTTGGCCAGCGACTCCAGGTGGGCGCCGGAGAAGCCGAAGCTCTGCCGGGCAAGGTTCTCCAGGTCGACGTCATCAGCCAGGGGCTTGCTCCTGGTGTGCAGCTGCAAAATGGCGATGCGGCCTTCCTTGTCGGGCAGGTCGACGTTGACGATCCGGTCGAAGCGGCCCGGGCGCAGCAGCGCCGGGTCGAGCATGTCCACGCGGTTGGTCGCGCCCATCACCAGCACCTGGACCTCCTCGTCCACCACGAGGCCGTCCATCTCAACGAGCAACTGGTTCAGGGTCTGGTCGTACTCCATGTGGCTGGCGTGGCTGCCACGCTTGGCGCCCAGCACATCGATCTCGTCCACGAAGATGACCGCGCTGGGCTTTTTCTCCCGGCGGGCGGTCTCACGGGCCTTGCGGAACATCTCGCGCACGCGCTGTGCGCCTACGCCGGCGTACATCTCCACAAATTCCGAGCCGCTGGCGGCCAGGAAAACCGAGCCGGTGTGGTGTGCGGCTGCCTTCGCCAGCAGCGTCTTGCCGGTGCCGGGAGGGCCGGTCAGCAGAATGCCCTTCAGCGGGCGGATGCCCATGTGCTTGATCTGCTCCCGGTTGGTGATGAACTCAATCGCCTCCAGGAGCTCCTTCTTCGCAGCGTTCTGGCCGCCAATGTCCTCGAACTTGACCCCGGGCACCGCTGCAGAGGAGCTGGTTGCGACCTTCTTGCTGCTACCCATGTTGCGCAAGCTCGTCGTCTGGCTCAGCATGACGATCAGTCCTGCAACAAACAGCATGGGCATCACATTATAGCCCATCAGCCCGAGGAAGGCAGTCAGCGCAATCCCGACGCCAATCCCGATCTCCATCAATGGAAAGCGCTTCACAGACCGAACCCCCCTGCTGTGGCCGAGCTTGTTGCGGGCGTGCTACGCCCGGGCCGCGGCACTACGCTGTATAGGTACCCATCCTTATCCTTGAGCTGCACGTAAACACGATCAGTGTCGACGCTGACACGAGCGGTCATGCCAGCCTTCGCAGCCTCCTGCTGCACCCGGTCCGCCATGGTGGCGAACTGTCCGGTGGCAATGCCCTCCTGGACATAGAGGCTGACCTGGTGGTTGAGCTCCTCCAGCGCGGCGTTGCGATGATCCGCGACCTTGATCGTGTACGGCAGATCCTTGAGGATCTGCTTTGTCCCCTGATTCAGGGCCGTGTAGGCGGCTTCAAAGTCGGGGACGTCCTTCAACGTCACCGTGATTGCGTAGCCGTTGCCGTCCTTGACCAGGTCCGGGGCCTTCTCGACCGAGGGTGCGCTAGTATAAACCGCCTTGAGGGGTTCCTCCACGGTGCGGCTCTTCAGAACGAAGCCGCCCCCGAAGAGCGCGGTCAGGACAACCGCCATGGTCAGGACCACCACGGGCCAGCGCAGGGTCTGCAGGTTCATGTTTCGTGTACCCCCTTGTAAATAAGCGTCGAGCCACGCCCTTGCAACACGGCGCGGCTAACGACATGTAATCTTTAACGTCGTACTTTATAGTGAAGCATCTAGGATTATACCACAAAAATTCGCTTGTGCTCGCATGTAAATTCTGTAATTTATGCGAACTAAATGGAAGAATGTGATCACGATCGTTACGGCTTGTCACGCACGGAGGCAGCGCGCTGCACATACGCCGCCAGGAAGTGCTCGGCAAATGCGAGCAGATCGCGGTCGATGCGTTCCGG
>JAQBPS010000763.1 GCA_028287415.1 Bacillota bacterium
CAGAGCCCACACCAGGTGCGTGAAGACGTGGCTCACGTCGCAGAGGTGTGCTTCCACCTCAAGCGTCAGGCCGTAGCGTTCCGCCATCAGCTGGTGGACCGCCCGCTCCCACGCCAGGCCATCCGGCCGCTCGCCGCCCGGGAATTCCCAGAGGCCGCCGAGCAGGCCGTCCGACGGGCGCCGGGCGATCAGCACACGCCCCTCATGCCAGACGACCGCGGCAACGACATCGACAGGGCGCGGCGCCTTGGCCTTCGCCTTGACCGGCAGCTGCTCCTGCACGCCCTCCGCCCGGGCCTGGCAGTACTCGGCGACCGGGCAGATCAGACACTTGGGCGAGCTTGGGGTGCAGACCATGGCACCCAGCTCCATCAGCGCCTGGTTGAACGCATTCGCCTGGCCGCCGGGGATCAGCGACTGGGCGAGCGTTTCCATGCCTTCCCGGGTGGCGGGCTGCATGATGTCGTCACGAATCACGAAAAGCCGTGACAGCACCCGCATCACGTTGCCGTCGACAGCGGGCACCGCACGGTTGTAGGCGATCGAGAGGACAGCGCCGACCGTGTAGGGGCCGACGCCCTTCAGCCCGGAGACCGCCTCAGGGTCGTCCGGCACCTCGCCCCCGTACTTCGCCACAACTTCCTTGACAGCTGCGTGCAGGTTCCGGGCCCGCGAGTAGTAGCCGAGCCCTTCCCAGGCCTTCAGCACCTGTTCTTCAGGGGCGGCCGCCAGGCTGCTCAGGGTCGGGAATTGCTCGAACCAGCGCTGGTAGTACGGCACGACCGTCTCGACGCGGGTCTGCTGGAGCATCACCTCGGAAACCCAGATCCGGTACGGGTCCCGGGAGCGCCGCCACGGCAGGTCCCGCTGATGGACCGCAAACCAGTTCAATAAGTGTTCGCCGATGGCAGCCCCGTGTGAGCCAGGGCTGTAGTTTCGCTTTAGTTTAGGCTTACGCATCTTGATTCCCCTATTTTACGGATAGAGCTCGCCGCAGCCAGTCCAGGATGACCGGGTCGATGAAGCCTTCCTGCACATCCCGCTCCTCGAGGTTCTCGGTGCCGACGAAGCGGCGCCACGCATCGGCAAAGACGACATCCGGCCCGAGGTAGCCCAGCCGGCGCAGATGATCGGAGACCTCCTGCTCCAGGGCGTCCTCCAGCTTCAGGAGGGTCTCTGGCTTCTGCATGTAGAGCCGCCAAAGCTCCAGCAGCCGCTTCAGCTCCTGGATTGGCTCGGGGTGGTCATCAACCCGCAGGTCGACGTAGCGATCGCTCCTGGCGCCGTAGCCGCCGTTTTCCTTGACGATGTACAGGGCCGCGGACTGGCGCCCCCGGCTGTCGCCGCCGGCAGTCTGGCCGCTATCCAGCGCCTCGCATAGCCGGTGGGCAAGATCGCCCTCGCTCTGCCGGAATGATTCCGCCATGGCCGCCACCGTTTTCTCATCAACGAGGATATTGCCCTGCGCGGCAAAATTCTCCCCGGCCACGCCGCCGGCCCACAGGAGGCAGTCCTTCCCGGTGTAGGTGGCCGAACCGCCCCGCATATCAACGATGCCGACCTGCCGGTGCGAGGCCCCGGGATCCGCGGCAATCAGCCGGTCCAGCACCGCCTGGGCCGACAGCCCCTGTCGGAGCAGCTCCAGCCCGTCCGGCCCGAAGCTGGTTTTCGCCCAGGCCTGTGTGGCGATGGCCCCGGCGCCGTAGGCGGCCCAGGGGACAACGGAGCCGACTGACAGAAACTTGGATTGCACTGCAACGCCCATTTCGCCTGTGGCGGGATCACGCCCGACGATCGAGAAGGTGGCGACAACCGGCAATTCGAGCATGGATAACGCACCTCCAGCAACGAACCTTTTACCAGCCAAGCTTCTCTATAAGGCGGGCGCAATCCTCCCGGCAGGAATTGTGCGGGCGGTAGTGCGAACTCTCCGCTATGGAGGTGTACGGCATGAGCTGGTTGCAGTGGTTCGGCCGGTGGGGTGAGCGGGATCAGGCCGAGTCACGGCTCGGGGCCCTCAAGCGTGAGTACGGCGGGCACGGGGAGCGCGTCATCAGGCTGTCAGCCCGGACCGACATTGCCCGCAAATCGGCAGGTTCCACGCTGCGCGCGTTTGACTTTGTCGAACGGGCCTTTGTGACGGCGACCCAGGAGTACGCCCGCATCGGTGAGCTGATCGGCGGACTGGAGGCCGGTCTCCAGCGTGGGGTCGTCGGCGACTTTGCGGCTGTCCAGACGGCGATAAAGGGCCTGGGTCCCAGCCTCGACGAGCTGGAGCGCCACCTCACCGCCTGGGAGGCGAACTGGCAGCAGGTGCCGCAGGAATTGGATGAGGTAGAGCGTCTGCTGGCAGAACTCCGCCTTCAGGTGGAGGCCGCCGTGGCCGCTGTGGGCGCACCCCTTCCCCTGACGGACCGGCTGGCGGGCATGGCAGAGCACCTGGCCCGCACCAGGCAAACCCTGGCGGACGGGAATCCGGTGGAGGCCGGCCACCTCGTGGCGGATTTCCGCATCGCCCTGGAACGGCTGTCAGAGCAAACGCAGACGTACGCCAGCGGCGCCGGCGCCATCACCCAGGCGGAGCGGGATACGGCAGAGGTCCGTGAGCGGCTGGCAGCGATGCCGGAACAGCATCCCGAGGCGGTGTCGGCGCTATCCGCGGTGGATGGGCTCCTCCAGGAGCTGCGCCCGAACCTGGCCGCCGGTAAGCTCGAGCAGTTCCAGGCGGATCTGCTCCACATCCAGAAGCAGCTGTCGGGCGCACGGGCGGCGATCAAGCGCTAACATTCGCCAGGATTCCTGGCAGGTCGGCGACAAGATTGCCAGTTATCCCCACAATCCACAATGTTATCCCCAATATTCGCCAAAGTGAGAAACCGGCTAGCGCAGATAGGGGGCGTCCAGCCCCCCCCTGTCACTTGCGTCCAGCGGCTAGTGCCCCTGCTTCTGCTTTTGCTTTCCTTGTTTCTCCTGCCCTTGCTTCTCCTGCCCTTGCGTTGACTGCTCCTGGCCCGCTTCACCGGCCGCGTCCTGTGCTAGCATCTGGTTGAGTTCGTTATGCTCGTCCAGGTACTCACGCCGGGACTCGAGAACCGTGACATGCCGTTGCATATCCTCAGCCATATCATTGAACACCTGCTGGGCCGACTCATCCGCCGACTCCGTCGCAAACAAAAGGTAGTTGCCTCTTGCGGCCTCCGCCATCGCGATGGCACGCTCAAGATCGCCTCGCACAGTCATTTCACTCGGTCTCCTCTAGCTCTTGGGATTGAAAACCAGCGCTGTCAGGAAGGCAAATACGATCGCCGCCGTGATCCCCGCGCTGGTCAGTTCAAACATACCCGTCAGCACGCCAACAAGGCCGCGGGTGTGCGCTTCCTGAAGGGCACCCTTCGCCAGTGCATTGCCAAAACTGGAGATCGGCAGGGTGGCGCCGGCCCCGGCAAACGCCACCAGCATGTCATAGATCCCCAGCCCGCCGAGAATGCCGCCGGCCACGGTCATCCCGGAGAGAATGTGCCCGGGGCTCAGCTTCGTGTTGTCCAGGACCACCTGCCCCAGCAGGCAGATCAGCCCGCCCACCCAGAACGCATTCAGGTACATCATCGGTGCCTACACCTCAATTGCTACGGCATGTGCGATGGTGGGGATGTTCTCCCCCTGCTGGAACGTGGTCGGCGAAAAGAGCGCGCCCGTCGTTACGAGCAGCAGCTTCCTGATCTGTCCCCGGGCCATCTCCTTCAGCAGATGGCCGCAGGTGACGATCGCGGAGCAGCCGCAACCGCTGCCGCCAGCATGGACATCCTGGCGCTTGTTGTCGAAAACGAGCACGCCACAGTCCTTGTATTGCGGCCCGAGCGTCAGGTTCTGCTCCGCCGCCAACTGAATCGCCAGCTTCTGGCCGACGCGGGCAAGATCGCCGGTGACAATCAGATCGTAATAGTCGACCGCACGCTCCGTATCCTTCAGGTGGGTGGCGATGGTGTCGATGGCGGCGGGGGCCATGGCGGCGCCCTGATCGAAGGGGTCCGAGATGCCCATGTCGATTACTTTCCCCGTCGTCAGATGGGTGATGCGCGGTCCGCTGCCCTCGGCTGCCAACACGAGCGCGCCCGCACCGGTGACGGTCCACTGTGCATATGGCTTGCGCTGGCCCCCGTACTCCGTGGGATAGCGGTACTGCCGTTCGGATGCTTTGTTGTGGCTGCCGGTGGCGCACAACACCCGGTCGGCATAGCCGCCGTCGATCAGCATTGCCCCCACCGAGAGGCTCTCACCGAGGGTGGAACAGGCGCCGTACAAACCCAGAAAAGGAACGCCGAGGGGCAGTGCCGAAAAGGTAGACGAAGTGATCTGATTCATCAGATCGCCTGCGAGGAAATAATCCACCTCGGGTGGGTTCCCCGCGATGCGTGCGTGTTTCAAAGCGAGCTTGCAGGCATCCTGCATCATGACCCGCTCGGCCTTTTCAAAGCTCTTCTGCCCGATCATCAGGTCCGGATAGGTCTGGTCGTATTCGTGACCCAGGGGTCCCTTGGCCTCCATCGGTCCGGCCACGCTACCTGACCCGATGATCAACGGCGGTGACTCCAGCCGGACGGTCTGCACTCCGAGTCGCTTCCTGGCCACGCTCTCCCTCCCCTACAGGAACAAATCAGCCACTGCGGCGACCACCCCGACTACAAAGGCGGTCACCACCCCGAAGACGATGATCGAGCCGGCGAGTTGAAACATGCGGCTGCCCACGCCGTAGACGAGGCCCTCCCGCTTGAACTCGAGGGCGGATGAGACCATCGAGTTGGCAAAGCCGGTGACCGGCACGCCAACGCCCATACCGGCCCGCCGGGCGATGTTGTCGAACACGCCCAGCCCTGTCAGCAGCGCACCGATGAAGATCATGGTCGCCACGGTCGGGTCGCCGGCCTGCTGCGTCGAAACGTCCATGAACCAGGCCCAGAAGTCGGTGATCGCCTGGCCGATCAGGCAGACGATGCCACCTGCGAAAAAGGCCCACGCGGCATTACGCAGCCGCGGCGGTTTCCCTTCCGCCTTTGTCACGATCCGCTTGTAGAGATCCCTTTGTTTCTGCTCTGCTGATGTCCCCTGTCTGACCTTGACCATAGGGCACCTCCGGTTCCTTATTCTTTGCCCCCCGAGATGGAGGTATACGGCAGTGATCGTACGTGCGGAACGGGGACGTTTGCGTTTAACCCTGCAGACAGATCACGCGATGCTCGCTGGTGAATTTGCGGGCGCCTGGGGTGGCGAGAGCTTTGCGCAGCCTGTGCCGTTGGCGGCGGTGCGCATTGCCGCGGAGATGCACGACGACGGCTGGGAGGAATGGGAGCGCGAGCCGCTGGTAATGCCGGACAGCGGCCGCCCTTACGACTTCATGTCGCTGCCGCCCGATCAGCATGTGCCCATTTACGAACGGGGCATCCGGCTGGCCCTGGACCGGCATCCATATGCCGGCCTGCTCGCCAGCCTCCACGGTACGGGGCTTTACAAGCGCCGTTATGGCTACATGCCGAACATGAACTTCCGCGAACACGCTCCCGAATACCAGCCGCTGATCGATCGGTACCTGGGCGAGCAGAAGGCGCTTCAGGACCAGCTGGTGGCGGAGCTGGGGACGGACGAGGAGGCGCTGTGGACGCACTACCGCTGGCTCCAGGCGTGGGATCTGCTGTCGCTTTTCCTGAGCCAGGGCGACCCGGCTGAGCGGCAGTCGCTCTCGCTGGGCTCCCTGCCCCGGTCGCCTGGCGGCGCGGAGGAGCAGCTGGTGGTGCAGGGCGCCGGCCCGGGCATCTGCACGGTCACGCCCTGGCCCTTTGCGGCACCGCAACTGGATCTGGTGCTCCCGGTGCGGTACCTGCCCGACCAGCACTTCGAGAGCGACAAGGCGTTCCAGGAAGCGTTCGCGGCAGCGCCAACGGAGGCGCTGGCGGTATCGTTGGTGCCAAGTGTCGCCAACCCGGAAGCCACGGGGGCATAACCGCCCCCTGCCCGTGAATAGGAGGTCTGAACAGACCTGTTCACGGGAGGGGTTCGCGTGCTCCTGAACCTGACGGAGTATCACCGGCCGACGATTTTAGCGGATGCGGTCCACCTGCTGCGGGCGGGCGCCGGCCGCGCAGCGGTGCTGGCGGGTGGGACGGAGCTTGTGGGGCGGCAGGACAGCGAACTGGCCGCGGTGATCGACTTGCGGGGGCTGGGGCTCGCGGGGCTCTCGCCGGCCGCCACAGGTCTTGGCATCGGTGCGATGACGACGCTAAAGGAGCTGGCTGCCCTACCCGCGGTGGGCTGCCTGGCCGGAGGTATCCTGGCGAGGGCGGCGCAGGTCAGCGCTCCCGCGACGATCCGTGCCGCTGCAACGCTTGGCGGGACACTGGCCGGGTGCAAGGGCGGCGAGGAGATCCCAACTGTGCTGCTGGCGCTCGGGGCCCGGGTCGCTCTGGCCGAGCCCGAACTCGTTGAGGTGCCGTTCGCTACGTTCCTGCGGGACCGGGACGAGCTGCTGGAAGCTGCGATCATCACAAGCATTATCATTCCCGCCCGGGCCGCTGAGGCCCGCGGCGGGTTTGTGCGCGTTACCCGGACCCCGGCTGACCGGGCAATTGTCTGTGCGGCTGCCGTGGTGCCAGTGGGTGGCGCTGCAACTGTGGCCGTGGGCGGTGTGGAGGCGCACCCCAGGCAAGTCGACCCGGCAGGCGAGTTCGCCACGTGGGAGGCTGTGGGTGACCACCGTGCCGGCGCTGAGTACCGGCGCCGGGTCGCGCCCGTCCTGGTGCGGCGGGCGCTGGCTGAGGCTCAGGCTGAGGCTCAGGCTGAGGCTGAGGCTGAGTCCGACGGAGGTGCTGAGGTATGAAACTGATCTTCGAGCTAAACGGCGACCGGCATGAGGCGGTCGTCCGGCCCGCCGAGACGCTGATGGCCACGCTGCGCCGTGAGGGCTGCTTCTCGGTGAAGCATGGCTGCGAGACCGGGGAGTGCGGCGCCTGCGCCGCCCTGGTGGATGGCGAGCTGCGCCCGACCTGCGTGATGCTGGCGGGGCAGGCGGACGGCTGCTGCATCACGACGGCGGAGAGCCTCGGCGATCCGACCCGGCTGCATCCGATCCAACGGGCATTCCTCGACGTCGGCGGGGTGCAATGCGGCTACTGCACACCCGCCATGCTCCTTGCCACATACAAGCTGTTGATGGCGAAGCCCGCCCCGACGGAAGCGGAGGCCCGTGAGTGCCTGTCAGGCGTGCTCTGCCGCTGCACCGGGTATGTAAAGCCGGTGGCGGCGATCCTGCGGGCCGCGGCCGTGCTGCGGGGCGAGGATGTCCCGCCGGTGACACGGGCGCCATCTGGCCCGCTGACCGCCGACGGTCGCCCTGCCGAGCGAAGCGATGGTTCCCCGGGCGGCGTAGCGGTACTCACCCGGGCCGTGACCGAGGCGGCGCTGGAGACTCAGGACCCGCTGAAGGTGGTCGGCCAGCCCCAGCCCCGGGTCGACGGGCCGCGCCTCGTCACAGGGCGCCCGACCTTCACCGCCGATGTCGAACCCCGCGGGCTCCTGCATGCCAAGGTCCTGAAATCGCCGCACGCCCATGCCCGCATCATCGGCATCGATGCGAGTCGCGCACGTGCCCTGCCCGGGGTTCACGCAGTGCTGACCCACGAGGACCTGCCCCGGGTCTCCTATACATCAGCAGGCCAGTCGTGGCCGGAGCCATCGCCGCATGACATGCGCTCCCTGGACAGCAAGGTCCGGTTCGTGGGCGATCGGGTCGCCCTGATTGCTGCCGAGACGCCTGAGATCGCTGAACGGGCCCTGGCGCTGATCGCTGTCGAGTACGAAGTGCTGTCTGGCGTCATCGATATGGAAGACGCGCTGACGCCCGGGGCACCAGTGATCCACGACGAGCCCGACGCCAAGGGGTTCGGCCACTGCGACTTCAGCCGGAATATCGCCGCGCTGATCACGGCGAGCCATGGCGATGTGGCACAGGGTTTCGCTGAGGCGGACCTGATCGTCGAGCGGACCTACCGGGTGCCCAAGGTGCAGCAGACGTCGATCGAGCCGCATGTCACGGTCACGCAATGGGATGAGGACGGCCGGTTGATCGTGCGTACGTCAACACAGGTGCCCTTCCATGTGCGTCGGATCATCGCCCCGCTGATCGGGCTGCCCATCAGCCGCATCCGGGTGATCAAGCCCCGCATCGGTGGGGGCTTCGGCGGTAAACAAGAAGTACTGATCGAGGATATCTGCGCGCACCTGACGATCGCGACGGGGCGCCCGGTCAAGCTGGAGTATACCCGCGAGGAAGAGCTGATGGCCGCCCGCTCCCGCCATCCGCAAATCATCACCCTGAAGACGGGTGTGATGCGGGATGGGCGCATCATCGCAAACGAGATGCGGGTGATCGCCGACACGGGCGCGTACGGCTCGCATGCGTTGACGGTCCAGTCGAACACGGGCGTGAAGGTGCTGCCGATCTACCGGGCGCCGCACCTGCGGTTCGAGTGCCGCACGGTCTACACGAACCTGCCGCCGTCGGGTGCGTTCCGGGGGTACGGCGTGCCGCAGGGCGCGTTTGCAATGGAGAGCCAGATCGATGAGATTGCCCGTGTCTTAGGGATGGATGCACTGGAGTTGCGGGCCAAGAACTGG
>JAQBPS010000773.1 GCA_028287415.1 Bacillota bacterium
GGCTCTTCCGGGCGCGGGCGAAGCTGAAGATCATGCTGACTGAGGGAGGATTCGCACATGGCAGCAGATGAGAAGGGGTTGAAGGGTCTGAAGGCCTATGCGGAGTCCTCGCTCTTCAGCGACCTGAAGGTGACCCCGGCGCTGAAGGAGCGCCTGCGTGAGCGCATCCGGCGGGGGGAGGGGAGCCGCCCGGTCACGGTGCGGGGGCCGTGGGTGACCCGGAGCGTGGCGGCGGTGGCGGCGGTCGGCGTCCTGGTGATGGTCGGGCGGGTGGTGTCGCAGCCGGGGCAGGAGCAGACCAGGGGGGCGACGCCGGCGGCACAGCAGGCGGCGGCAGAGCAGTCGGCGGCACAGCAGGCAGCGGCACAGCAGGCAGCGGCACCTGCGGCACCTGCGGCACGGCAGGCAGCGCCGGCACCACCGGCGCAGGTAACAGTTACAGCGCAGGATGCGGCACGGCCCCCCAGGGCGGGCACTAGCTACGATGCGATGGCCATCACCGACGCCTCCGGCAACGCTACCGTTCAGGCCACAGAGGCCGAACCCGGCCACAAGATCGTCCTCAACGCCGACTACACCCTCGAGGTGAAGGAGGCCCGGACCGCCCTCGAGCAGCTCCAGAACCTCGCCGTGACCAGCGGCGGTTACGCCGTGGAGGCCACGCTGTATCGGGGCCAGGACGGCTCCGCCAACGGGCACCTGGTGCTGCGGGTCCCGGCGGGCAAGTACGGCGGCGCGGTCCAGCAGGTGCGGCAGATCGGCGAGGTCAGGCAGGAGAAGCAGTGGTCCCAGGACGTGACCGAGCGCTATATGGACCTGACCGCCCGTATCAAAATCCAGCAGCAGCACGAGCAGAAGCTGAGCGAACTGGCCCAGAAGGCCGCCACGTTTGACGACTGGCTCAAGCTGACCAAGGAGCTTAACGACACCCGCGCCCTGATCGAGCAGATGCAGGGACAGATCAAGCTGCTCAGCAACCAGGTGGATTATTCGACCATCACCATCACCCTGGTGCAGCCGGCCGGCGGCTTCACCCCCGTGCCCGAGGGCTCCGGCATGTGGGGCGCCATGGCCAAGGCCTTCAACCGGTCGGTGGTCATGCTCGGCGGCCTGGGCCGCTCCTTCCTGGTGGGCACCGCGGCCAGTGTCCCGTTCCTGGTGCCTGCGGCCGTGGTCGGCGCAGCAGCGGTGGTGGTTGTCCGCCGGCGCCGGCAGCGGCGTGAGCCTTAGCCTTAGCATCTGTGTGGCGATAGAAAAGGCCGGGCCTTCTAGATAGAAGGTCCGGCCTTTTCGGGCATTATTTTGACGCAGATTTCGCAGATTCGGACATAAAAAATATATTTATTCATGAATCAGCGTAATCTGCGAAATCTGCGGCTATAAAACGCTCAACCCCTACAAGGCTTCAGGCAGCAAGGCCTGGGGCTGGCGCCGGCGCAGTGCCGCCCACCAGATCAGCAAGCCCACCACGGCGACCAGGCCTGTGCCGCCGGCGGCCAGGAAACCGTAGCTCGGGCCGAAGACCTGTGAGACGGTGCCCGTGTACAGCGACCCCAGCGGGGTCACGCCGGCGTTGGCCAGCACATAGAGGCTCATCACCCGGCCCCGCATCTCATCCGGCGCCGTCATCTGCAGACTGGTATTGACGCCGGTCAGGCAACGGATCATAGTGAAGCCCATCACGAACAGCGCCGCGCAGGCCACCCAGAACTGGTGGATGAAGAAGACGGACATGGTGAAAACGCACAGCCCAATGGCCATGTGGACGATCATCTTGAGCGGCGCCGGCTTGCTGCCCTGCGCCGCCATCAGCAGCGCACCGAGCAGGGAGCCCGCCCCCATGACCGACATCAGCACGCCGTAGCCCTGCGAGTCCTGGTGAAGCACGTTCTTCGCCAGCAGCGGAATGAGGACGCTCCAGTTGATGACAAAGAGGCCGACCGCCAGCAGCAGGCCCAGTGCGAAGGTGACGACCGGCGTCTGCAAGGTGTAGCGCAGCCCCTCGCCGATCTGCGTGAGCATGGAGACCCGTTGGTGGGGCTTGGGCAGCCCTTCCGCCTTGATGGCAAACAGCGAGATGATCACGGCCACAAAGCTGAGGCCATTGATGAGGAAGGCCGAGGCGATGCCATACTTGGCGATCATCAGGCCAGCGACCGCCGGGCCCACGATGCGGGCGCCGTTAAACATGGCCGAGTTCAGCGCAACGGCACTGCCCAGGTCCTCCCTGCCTACCATCTCCACGATGAAGGACTGGCGGGCCGGCATGTCCAGGGTGTTGAACAGGCCGAGGAGGAGGGCGAGCACCGCCACGTGCCAGTACTGAACCCGGTTGGTCCAAACGAGGGCGGCGAGGACGAAGGCCAGGATCATGAAGACCGTTTGTGTGCCGATAATCAGCTTCTTCTTGGGCAGCCGGTCGATCAGGGCACCCGCGAAGAGCGACAGCAGCAGCATCGGCAGAAACTGAAGCATACTGATGAAGCCGAGCTTGAACGGGGAGTCAGTCATTTTCAGGATGAGCCAGCTCTGGCCGACCGTCTGCATCCAGGAGCCGACGAGGGAAACCAGTTGTCCGAAAAAAAACAGAGAGTAATCACGGTGGCGCAGGGCGCCCCGTCGTATCGATAGCTGCATGGCTGGTCTCCTTCGTGGTGTGAACAGTTGATGATATTAACTATAATAGGCCGCGAGGCGCCAAAATGCAAACGGACACATGGCAAAAATGCCATGTGTCCGGGTTGTTTGCGCACCTTAGCTAAAGCTCTGCTCCAGTTCATCCACGAGCGAACCCACGTACGCGACCGCCTTGCGGATCGAGTCCGGCCGCGACATGTCGACACCGGCCATGGCCGACAGCTCCAGGGGGCGCCTGGTGCCGCCGGCCTTGAGCGCTGACAGCCAACGCTCGACCGCGGGCTTGCCCTCTTCCTGGATCAGCTGCGCTGCCGCCGTCGAGGTGGTCAGGCCCGCCGAGTAGGTGTAGGGGTACAGGCCCATGTAGTAGTGCGGCTGGCGCATCCAGGTCAGGCGGGCGCCATCCTCAATGGCAACCGCATCGCCCCAGAAGCGGCTCAGGA
>JAQBPS010000783.1 GCA_028287415.1 Bacillota bacterium
GTTGACCTCGTCATCGGTGAAGAGCTCCAGGGTCTTCTGGTTGGTAATGACTGTCGTGGTCATGAAGGTCTGCTTCAGCCCCATAGCGTAGCGCTGCTTGACCAACTGCGGAACGGTACTGCCGACGCCCAGCTGGATGACCGCGTCCGGATTGGCAGTGCGCACCTTGCTGAGCTGAGGCGTGAAGTCCTTGTCAGTGCCGCTCCACTGCTCCACGAGCACCGGGTCGAGATTGTAGCTCTTCAGGGCCTTGATCGCATCAGCCGCCGTGCTCTTCCCGTATTCGTCGTTGAGGTGGAGGATGGCGATCTTCTTGTAACCCTTCTCTTCCACCAGGTAGCGCACCATGGCAGCCGTCTGCCACTGGCCGTGTGGCGCAAAGCGGAACGCCCACCCGCCCGCCGGCTTCAGGTCAACGGTGATCCCACGGAAGACTGTGGGAATCTGCTCCTTGGCGATGATCGGCACCATGGCTGCGCTTGGATTGCTTGTGGTCGGCCCGATGACGGCAACCGCGCCGTTTGCAATCAGGCGGTTGAGCGCGTTGACGGCAGCTGTGTTGTTGTCGGAGATATCCTCCTCCAGCAGCTGGATGGGTCGGCCGTTGATGCCGCCAGCAGCGTTGATGTGCTGCACGGCTAGTCTGGTGCCGCCCGCGGCCACCTCACCGGTGAGGGCGCCGCTGCCGGTCAGGGCCATGGCTAAGCCGATTTTGATGGGCTCCTTGGAAGCCGCTCCCTTAGTCCCCCCGCCGGAGGTACCGGTGCCTGGTGAACTGGAGCACGCGGACAGTGCGACGACCGAAACGATTAGCAGGGCCAGCCAGCGCAGCCGCATCATCCTCTTCCCCCTTAGCAATTGTGTCAGCCACCGGCCATTCCAGTCTTTTACAGGGCTGTTCATCCCCCATCGTACGGTCCGCGACATCGGCGCCCACCTCAGTCGATAAACGTGCCACCCGTGATGTTAACCGCCTCTCCCGTGATGTACGAGCCAGCATCAGACACCAGGTGAAGCATCAACTCGGCGATCTCTTCCGGGCGAGCCATGCGCCCGGCCACCGATTCGGCCAGGCGCGCTTCGAGCTGACCGGCCTCAAAATGCCGATAGGGCATCTCCGTGGCGACCGTTCCGGGGCAGACGGCGTTCACGGTCAGTCCGTTCCGGCCAAACTGGTACGAGAGTTGCCGGACAAAGGAGAGCATACCGGCTTTACTGGCGGCATAGGCGATGCCGGCGTTCGAGTGCGGGCTCTTTGCCGCAGCAGACGAGGTCATCACGATCCGTCCGCCACCCTGTGCCACCATCTGCTTGACGACCGGCTGGCAGACGTTGTAAGTGCCCGTGAGGTTGACGCCAATGACCCGGTTCCACTCAGCCATGTCGCAGTCGAGAATCTGCTTGGAGGACATAATCCCGGCACAGTGCACGAGAATATCGAGGCGGCCGAACTCGCCGACAACCTTGGCCACAGCGTTCGCCACATCGGCCTGGTTGCTTACATCGACCGGGAGTGCCATCACTTGTGCACCAAGGGCCCTGGCCTGATCGGCCACGCCGCCCAGCTGATCCGCTTTCAGGTCGCACAGGGCAATGCGAGCGCCTTCTGTTGCCAACTGAAGCGCTGTTGCCTTTCCGATTCCGTTAGCCGCCCCGGTTATGACCGCGACCTTGCCAGCGAAGCGCATGTACATCCCCCTCACGACTTCAGGAAACTGAAGATCCGCTCAGCCGCATCCTCGGGCTGCTCCTCCTGCACGTGGTGGCCCGCTTCCTTGACCATCGCCACCTGTGCGCCGGAAATGCGCTTCGCGAACTCCTGTGCGTAGACCGTGGGCACAAGGCGGTCATCTTCACCCCAAAGAAGCAGGGTCTGGGCCTTCACCCGGTGGATGCGATTCTTTAGTCCCTTGTCAGGGATCGGCCAGACGAATTTATCTGCGCAGGCCTGCGACCAGAGGAACCGCCCGCGTGCCTGTGCCGCCTCCATGGGATCCGAGGGCGGTGTGAACATGCGCTGGGCCGCTACCCCTTTGGGGTCCTTGAAGAGCACTTCGGACAGCTTCTTCGGGTTGACCGTAGCCCAATTGGTCACGGGCATATCCTCCCGCCAGAGTCCGAGCGGAGCGATCAACACCAGGCGCCCAACCCGCTCGGGATTGGTGGCCGCCAGCTCGGCAGCCACCATGCCGCCAAATGAGTGCCCGATCACAATCGGAGCCGGGAGCTTTAGCCCGTCCAGCACTTCGTTGTAGAAGAGGACCAAGTCGTGAATACCGGCCAGATCGTGAACAGCATTCGGCTCGTCGGTGTTTGTGCCCGGGTGCTCAATGGCGTAGACCGTGTAGCGCTCGGCCAGGCGGTCCAGGAAGGAATTCCAAGTCAGGCCCCAGATGCCATGCAGGAACACTACCGCTGGCCCGCTCCCTGCTATATGGACCTTCGCATGAAACTTGCCCTGCCAGACCGGCAGCAGCTGAACAGTTGGCATGTCGCTCTCTCCCCCGCTCATCAAAATGGCTACTTGGACGTAATACCTGGTTGATCGGTCGGGCTAGTTCGCCGCGACCTTCTTGTTGCGCAGGCGCTCGGGCCACCAGTGGTTCTCCCATTCGTCCTCCCAGATCGGGCGCAGGCTGGGGAGAACTTGCTTGCAGAAGGTCTCAATATTCCCAAGGGTGACATCGTGGGGCATGGTTGCGTAGTGCAGCAGGGCCATCAGGTTACCGCAGCGCAGGCGTTTGATATAGTCAAGCGCCTTTTGTTTGACTGTATCCACGCTGCCGGCGATGACGAAGTCGTTGTTGACAAAGTCCTTGTACTTCATCGCCTTCAAGTCGAGCTCGCCGCGCACCCGGCTCGGGCCGCCGGTCAGCGACGTCATCATGCTGCCGTAGTCCTGATACCCGGGCAGGTTGGAATAGTGGACCGGGAAGTGCTGGTAGTTGTGAAAGAAGTTCTCGATGTGGCGGCCGTATAGGCGCTCGGCCTCGGCGTCGGTCTCGGCCACAAAGAACGGCAGGTTCAGCCCAAGGCGGAAGGGATTGGGCTCCTTGCCCTTCTCTACGACTCGATTCCAAAAAGCGTTTACCGAATCGCCCAGGCGGTGGAGGCCGAAGAAGTTGAAATAGCAGTAGCAGTAGTCGTTGTCGATGGTCACGTCCCAGGTGCTGACACTTGATGACCCGGGCATCCAGATTGGGGGCGTGGGCTGCTGGATCGGCCGCGGCCAGGGGTTGACGATCGGGTACTGGAAATAGCGGCCGTTGAAGGCAAAGGGTTCCTTTGACTTCCATGCCCTGGTGATCAGCTCTTGCGCCTCGCGGTAACGACCGCGCATGTCGATCGGCGGAATGCCATATGCGAGCGGAACATCCTGGCCGGCGCCAAGGGGCATGCCGGCCACGAGTCGACCACCGCTGATACAGTCGAGCATAGCGTATTCCTCAGCGACCCGTATCGGCGGTGAGCTCGTCAGCGTAGCGCCGATTTGGACGATTGCGACGTCCATGCCCTGGGTCATTTTGGCGAGGATCGCACCCGTAAGGTTCGGGTTGGACATCATGCCGTAGATGTTCTGGTGGTGTTCGTTGCAGCAGACACCATCGATGCCAAGCTGGGCCGCATGGAACAGCTCGTCAAGGGACCAGTTATAGAACTGATGGGCCTTCTCACCGGTAGCGAGACCATGCCACGGGACATCCACCCAACACGATTCATAATGCTGGTAGAAATCGTCGGCGATATCGCGATATGGCATGAAATGGAACATGGACACTTTCATGATGCAACCTCCCATCGTTGTCCGTCCGTGCAGGACCTACTGCTGCGTGGCTCTG
>JAQBPS010000796.1 GCA_028287415.1 Bacillota bacterium
CGGTCCGACATGGGCTGCGGCCCGTGGTGGAAGACCGCAGGTACGATCAGCGCAGCCACGGCGACGAACATCAGGCTGGTGTTGAAGCGGGCCGTGTTCCGGTTGAACTTCTGCACCGAATGTTTCAGCCCGCCGGTAAACGATGCCGCACCCAGGACCAGCAGGGCGTTGCCAAGAATTGAGCCCGTGATTGATGCCTTGACCACTTCGTACAGGCCGGCGCGGATCGCCACGATCACGATGATCAACTCGGCGGCGTTGCCGAACGTACCATTAAGGAAGCCACCGATGCGCGGGCCGCTGTGGATCGCCACCTCCTCGGTGGCGTGCCCCATCCAGGCCGCCATGCGGAGCACGGCGAGGGCCGAGGCGATGAACGCGACCATCGGGTTGTGTATGTACTCGGCCCATAGGGCGACGGGGATGCCCAGCAGTAGCAGGTCGGCCAGCGACAAGCGACAGATCCCTCCTCAGATAAGGCGCATTGGGCGCCGTATTCTATCCAGGATTCTCCGGTACTACAGGATATCCTTTCGTACCTGGGTGGGGTTTTTATGGCAAGTCTGCCCGCCATTTGCGAACGATACGCGTAATCGGATGAATAACCTGGCCGGGTGCTGCTTACCGGCCCCAAAAATGGCCCCTTTGGGTGATCCACAGGATCAAATCCTGCGTTAAACTAAGTGGGGAGCCGATGCAGGGGATTGGGAGGGGACGAGTGTGAACGGGTTCTCCTCCTGGTGGGCGATATTGCTCCCGTCCGCTATGGTGTTTGTGTTCGAGCTGGTCCGCCATTCACTGCTGGAGCGGTACCTCCCTCCTTTGGCGGGGAATTTGCTCGCTGCCCTGCTAGTGTCGCTGGGAGCGGCCGTATACGTACGCGTTGCCACCAGCAACATCCGGCGGGCTGAGCGGCGGCTGTCCAATAGCCGGGAGGAGACCGCAATCCTCCAGGAGCGCGACCGGATCGCCCGGTCGATGCATGATAACGTTTCCCAGGCGCTCTTCTACATGGGCGTCCGGCTGGAGGATGTGCAGCAGCAGATGGCGCAGGGGCAGCTTGCGGATGCATCAGCCCTGCTCAGCGAGGTCCGTATGAATCTGAACGGCACGTACGAGCGGGTCCGGGGCGCGATCGCCGACCTGCGCCTGCACCCGGCGCCGAACGCCCTGCCGGAAGTGCTCCGGCAGGTCACCGGTGAGGTGTCAGCGCAGACTGATCTGCGGATCGTGGTCCAGGGTAAGGTGCCTGAGGTCTTCCTGTCCGTGCAGGTAGCGGAGCAGCTGCTTGGCATTGTGCGGGAAGCGCTGGTCAACACCGCCAAGCATGCCGGGGTGGCTGCTGCGACCGTTACGGTGAACAGTACCGGGCGGGGGCTGGAGGTAGTCGTAAGCGACGAAGGACGGGGGTTTGAGCCGCTGGCGGGTACGGCGGGTTTCGGCCTGCTGATGATGCGGGAACGTGCGGGGCTGGCCGGGGGATTACTGGCGGTGGACAGCCGGCCCGGTTACGGTGCTGCGGTCCGTCTGGAAATCCCGCTGGAGGAGGTGCATGATGCCACAGGTGCGAGTAGTCCTCGCCGATGACAGTGCGCTCGCCCGGAGCGCCGCGCGTGCGATTCTGGCCCGGGAGCCGAACTTTACGGTCGTGGGCGAGGCAGCAGACGGGTATGAAGCGGTGCAGCTGGTTCGGGAGCTCCAGCCCGATCTGGTGATGATGGATATTCGGATGCCCCGCTGTGACGGACTGCTCGCCACCAAGCTGATCAAGCGGGAGCGGCCGGCGGTGGCGGTGGTGATTCTGTCCGTCTCTGATGACGCGGCGGATCTGTTTGAGGCGATCCGGTGCGGAGCGCAGGGCTACCTGCTGAAGAACCTCTCTCCGGAAGTGTGGCTTGAGTATCTCAGCGGTTTCGCACGCGGGGAGACGGCGATTCCCCGGCACGTGGCCCGTGAGATCCTGCACGAATTCGCCCGGCCGGAGGGGCGGCGTAGCCTGGAGAATCCCCTGACGCCGCGGGAGCAGGAAGTGCTCCGTCTGGTAGGCGAGGGGCTGACCAACCGCCGGATCGCCGAAAGCCTGTATTTGTCCGAGAACACCGTCAAAAACCATATCAAATCGATCCTGGAGAAGGTGCAGGTCCAGAACCGCGTCCAGCTCGCCCTGTACGCTCGTGATGGGCTGCCACGGACCGGGGAGGCGAATCAATGAAACGTCGTTATATACCTGGCACGATCTTAGCCATTATCCTACTCCTGACGGTAAACGGGCTGGCCCTGGCCCACGCTACCCTGCGACAAGCACTGCCCCTGCCGGACGGCGTGCTGGGCAAGCCCCCTGCCCGGATTGAGCTGCAGTTTTCGGAAGAGGTGGAGGCCCAGTTCGGGGCGATCGCCGTCTACAATCAGAACGGTGTGCGGGTCGACACCGGCGATGCAGCCCTCGATCCGAAGGATGTCACCCGTGTGATCGCGAGCCTCAAGCCGGTGAGCGATGGGCTCTACACGGTGGCGTGGCGGGTTGTCTCCGCCGACGGCCATCCGATTTCAGGGACTTATGGCTTCAGCGTGGGGCAGGGGATTGCGGGGGCCAAGTACTACAAGCCGGAGGTGCCGGACCCGAACGGTCCTCCGCCGCTGCCGCTGCTCGTAGGCTACTGGCTGGCCGTTGGCGGGCTGATGGCGCTGGCGGGCCTGGGCGGGATGCGGGCAGCGGTGGTGCGGCTGGCACCGGACCGCCGCTATGCGGTATGGGTGGCGGGCGCCGTGGCCGCCGCCCTGGCCGGGACGCTGCTCTACCTGGTCGCCCGGACGGCACAGGCGGCCGGTGTCAGCCTGGCAACAGCGCTGAATCCATCCCTGCTGATGCGGATGATCAGCACCCGGACGGGCGCCGCGGTCGGTGAGCGGCTGGTGATCCTGGCGCTCACGGCTTGCCTGGCACCGTGGCTGGCCCGGCGTTGGTGGTTCGCCGCCGGCGCAGGTGCGCTCGGGCTGCTCACGGTCTCGATGGGCGGGCATGCGATCGCGATCAACCAGCCCCTGCTTGGCGTGAGCCTCGACTGGCTGCATCTGATGGCCGCTTCCGTGTGGGCGGGCGGTGTGCTCCAGCTGGCGCTGCTCGTGCCCGGTGGGCTCAGCGGGGCGGAGCTGGGTGCGATGGTGCGGCGGTTCTCGCCGCTGGCCGCGGTGAGCATCGCCGTGCTGATTGGCACAGGGCTCTACCCGGCGCTGCTGCACATTCCATCGCTGGAGGCGCTGGAGCAGACGGCCTACGGCGTGTCGCTGATGGTCAAGTTGGCGCTGATTGTCCCGCTGTTGCTGCTGGGCGCCTTCAACTTGCTGGTGGTCGGGCCGCGGCTGCGTAAGGGGGCGGCGGTCGGGCGCTGGCTGCGCTGGGCATCCGGGGCGGAGACGGCCCTGATGGCTGTGGTCGTGGGCGTTGCGGTGCTCCTGACGAACTTGCCGCCGGCCCGGGTCGCGCTGCCGCCGAAGATCCTCGATGTGCAGATCCACAGC
>JAQBPS010000819.1 GCA_028287415.1 Bacillota bacterium
TCCAGCCGCATCTGTGCTACCTCCTGTACATATCTTTATTGAGTGTATTGAACAACTATATTAATTTTCCTCTCCTGACATAAAAAAATAAGACCAACCGGTCGGTCTTAGCAATGGCTTTCGGCGGCGCCGCTATGATCGACATGAACTACCGGGCGGACGTGCAGGGCGAGGACCTCACGGCCATCGCCCGGAGCTTCCTGGAGCAGAAGGGGCTGCTGAAGCAGTAGTGCGAAGCCGGACAAGGCCCGAACCGTGCATGATGCTCGGTTCGGGCCTTTGTCAGTGGGTGCGTACGGCCGAAGACCCGAATCGTTGGGTGCCACAATGGGGAGAGTGGCTCAACGCGGCGATTTGCTGCTCCAACCGGGCGTGCAGTCAGGTGTGGAGTCTGGACTTTACGGAGACGGGGTGGGTCCAACTTGCCCTGCCGTCCGATCCAGATGCCGATGAGTTTGAGCAAAGCATTCCACGGATCGGTGGGGTGGTCGGCCTTTGTGCTGGGTGTGAAACGGAAATCTTTAGTGGCGAGCGACGCACGGAAGTGTGTGCCCCCGACAACTCGCGATTGTGGTGCCACAAGACGGCGCATTGCCTGATGCAAGCAGGGGGCAAGGGATTCCGCCCCTTTCAGCCCGGCCCTGTGACAGGCATGAAGTAATGCCGAAGAGACGTGGGGAAGTTGGCCAGATACGTTGTGTTGACTGCCAATATTTAGCCGTGGACAGTATGTGATAATCCGTGTAGTATAACACTCTGTTGTCGACCACAATTGATCCACGTGAGAGTCTGGTAGATGATCGCGCTGCGCTAACGGGGAGATTTGTTGCTACAAATCGCCTTCACCCGGATGGCGTGGTGAGGAACTTCCTGGCACCGCTTTCGGTGAAGTCCGAGCTTGCTTTACGTGAGCGCTCAGGGCCAGTAGCCGATAGAAAGTTGGCGCAGGACGCGGAGTAATCGTTCACCACCTTTCACTACCACTGGTAAGTGTTAAGGTGAGAAGGTGGTGAACGATTGCGGAGCGCAAATGTCCTGGCGGCGTGAGCCGACGATGGGGAAGGCTTTCTCTACTTGAGAGGCTGGTACCCGTAAAGAGCTATAGAAACGCAAGCCGGCCGGTGACGGCCGGATGAGACGGGCAATCTCCGCCACGGTGCAAGTCCAAGTAGGCTCTTCGGAGCGGGTAGGACGCAGTCTCGGTAGGACCGGGGCAACGGCTTTTGGTCGGGCCGTTAGATAAATGATCATCCACGACATAACCAGGGGTATCGCCAAACTCTTACCGCTATGAAGGCCCGAATCGCGCAGTGATGCGTGGTTCGGGCCTTTTGCGTTTGTGGTCCGCCTCGTACGATCCTGGCGGATCCGAGCACATGAGTGGCGCTGGTGCCGGAGGGGGAGGCCGGCTAGATTGCGCGCAAAGGCCCGAACCGTGCAGTTGCTGCGCGGTTCGGGCCTTTTGCACCCGTAGGGTCACTTCGTCCGCATGATCTGCGCCCTTATAGTGGTGACCGCTTTGGGAACTGCGGCGCCCGCTTCTCCCGTAGCGAGGCCAGACCCTCCTCGGCGTCCGGGGTCATGAACCCGAGGAACTCCAGCGCTGTGGACGCGTCAAAGATCGGCCCGGCCATCCGGAGCCAGTTGTTCAGGGCGTACTTGGTCAGGCGGATAGCGCTGGGACTCCCCTTCGCCAGCCGCTTTGCCGTCTCCAGGGCGGTCTCAACGACCTTGTCGTCCTCTACGCAACGGGAGACAAGCCCGAGCCGTTCAGCCTCCTCGCCGGACATCGGCTCATTTAGCAGCAAGTAGTACTTTGCCTTGGCCATGCCTACCAAAAGCGGCCAGACGATGGCAGCGTGATCGCCCGCGGCCACCCCGAGTCGGACATGGCCATCCACGAACCGGGCGGTGCGCCCGGCGATGGAGATATCCGACAGCAACGCCACCGCCAGGCCGGCGCCCACGGCGGGGCCCTCCACCGCCGCGACGATGGGCTTGGAGCAGTTGATGACGTTGTAGACGAGGTCCCGGGCCTCTTTCCAGACCCGCAGGCGGGTTTCGTTATCCTTCATGATCGCCTCGATCATGTCAAAGTCCCCGCCCGAGGAGAACTTGCCATCGGCGCCGCGGACCAGCACGACGCTGACGTCCGGGTCGGCATCGATGTCACGCCAGACGTGGACAAGCTCGGTATGCATCCGCTCGGTCACCGAGTTGACCGTGCGCGGCTTGTCGAGAATGATCTCCAGAATCCCTTCGCCCGGCCTGTCGAACTTCAGGCCCTCATAATCGGCCAGCCAATCCCTGTTCACGGGGAATCCTCCCTTCCGCCCGAGGCATCGTATTCTGTTCCGATTAGGGCGAATCCCCCACTAATTTTTGGCCCGGATGGCTCGCAACGGTTACTGCTCGGTCCCCGGCTCGAGCTTGCCGATGTGCCGCTTGATGCGGGCAGCCCTGCGCAGCTTCGCCGTCTCGGTCTTGACATGCTTTTTGGCGGCGATCAGCTCAGGGTCCAGGTTGCGCTTCTCGACCTCAACATCGGCGAGAGAGGCCCAATAAACGGTGCCGTGGTCCGGGGTATCCATGGGCGTGAGGGGGAGGATGATACGGCGACCGGCGGGGATCTTGATCCCCAGCTTGCGCAGGGGCACGCCGAAGGCGAAGGTGGCGGTACCCATGGTCTTGGATTGGTGCAGCGTCCGGGCCTGCGTGTCGCCCCGCTTCCCGGGTTGTAGGAACACTCGCTTTGACTCTTTGTCGGTACGGGTCTCGATCGCCATCAACATGACGCCGTGGTTCTTGTCCATCACCTTTTTGGTGTACCGGCTGAGGTAGGCGTCGGTGCCTGACAGACGGAGCTCGAGGCGCCCATCCTCCGCTTCGTGGATGGAGGTGTCCATCTGCGACCGCAGGAACTCCTCCAGCGCCTTGTTGCGATCCTGAACCGGCTCCGATTCGGAACGCTTCGTTGCCATCACCTTCTACCTCCTGAAATTGTCATTGGGGTCTGTGTTTATATACGGACAAAGTCAGGAGATGGTTCGATGATTGTGGTGAGAAATGTTCGCGGGCTGATTGCGCGAAAACAGGTAAGGCATCGAAACGGTTCGAACGACTCCGATACGATTCCGATACGACTCCGTAAGCGTTCACCAAGATCGCGAGCTGCTTGCGTACCAAGGCGCGCAGGCTACGGAGCGATCACGGAAGCATTGTGGACCGACTGCGAATCTGATCGCGTACGTGGCGGTATGCAGTCTTATGCAACCCGGACGGATACGTAACGGCGTCGTTTGGCACCTCGCGGTATGAAAATGCATTTGCGAGAAAAACGGGTACGTCTCTAAACGGTGCGCTACGACAAAGAACCGCTGCCCGCCGGTGCAACCTAGTGCAGCTGCAGCGTTGGCCAGGTCTCCTGCCAGGAGGCGCCGCCGTCATGGGTCACCAGCAGAGCCTGATGTCCGCCTGCGTATCCGGCGAGCCATCCGTCAGTCGCACTCGTGAAGGAGACCTGCTCAGGTCCGAAGGCTGCGGCGCGGTACACCGTCCAGTTCCGCCCGCCGTCCGGCGAATGGAGCAGCAGCCCGTCTTCCCTGCCACCACCGGTGTCAGTGTGTCCTGCCAGCCAGATGTGACCGTCCGGCCGGTAATCGGCAGCCGACACGCTCAGCCCTTTGAGCGGCTGCCCTGACCACGTGCGGCCCCCGTCGGCAGTGAACAGCAGG
>JAQBPS010000821.1 GCA_028287415.1 Bacillota bacterium
CTTGCGGGCAGCCGCCGCCGCCAGGACGATCTGCCCATGCTCCGGGGTGGGCACGCAGATATCTACCGCTTCCACCTCCGGGTCTGCCAGCAACTCCGCAACCGTAGCGTAGACGCTGGCATTCAAACGCTCGCCCAGCTTCCGGGCCCGGTCGGGCCGCAAATCCGTCACGGCCACCACCTGCGCCTCGCGCATGCGGCGGTATGCATTGGCGTGTGCGCCTGCGATCATGCCGGCACCAATCAAACCGATCTTCAATCCAGCACCCTCCATTCTGATCTCGATCCGTCTATCGGCGATGCCGGGGATCCAACCAGTCACGGATCCCGTCTCCCAGCAGGTTGACACCCAGCACCGTCACGAAGATGGCAAGCCCGGGGAACGTGGAGTACCACCAGGCGTTCATCATGTAGGAACGGCCGTACGCGATCATCGCGCCCCACTCAGGGGTGGGCGCCTGCACGCCAAGCCCGATGAATGACAGGCCGGACGTGCTGAGAATCGCGTACCCCAGATCCAGCGTGATCTGGACCACCAGCGGGGTCATGGCGTTGGGGAGGATCTCCCGCCACATGATCCGCCGTGTCGGGCTCCCCAGAGCCCGGGCGGCCTCGACATACTCGACGGAGCGGAGTGTGAGGAACTGCCCGCGCACCAGGCGTGCATACGACGGCCACCAGACCAGGCTGAGTGCGATCAGCGCATGGAAGAGCCCCGGGCCGAGGGTAGCCGCGATCGCCATCGCAAGGATCAGGCCCGGAAAGGCCAGAAACATGTCGGTGAGGCGCATGATGAGATCATCGACCCACCCGCCCAGGTAGCCGGCGAGGGCGCCCAGCAGGGTGCCGAGCGCCGCAGCGATCATCACAAGGGCGAGGGCGCTGAGCAGCGAGACACGCGCCCCGTACAGGGTGCGGGAGAAGATGTCCCGCCCCAGGTCGTCCGTCCCGAACCAGTGTGCAGCCGACGGCCCCGCGAGGAAGTGCCCCATATCGGGCGCCAGCGGATCATGGGTTGCGAGTACCGGAGCGAGTACGGCCAGCACTATCATCAGCAGTAACAGGGCGAGGCCGATGGCGGTTACGGGGCGGCGCAGGAGGCGCAACCTGCGGCGCCAGTCAGGCCCTTTCCCGCCCTCCACCTGGTTCCATGCGGCCACAGGCCCACCTCCTCTGATCAACTGAAGCGGATGCGGGGATCAAGCTTGGCGTAGAGGATGTCCACGAGCAGGTTGATCGTCACGTAGGCCACGCCGATCAGGATCGTGACGCCCAGAATCGGCTGGTAATCCAGCTCGACGATCGACTGCACGGCATAGAGGCCAATCCCCGGCCAGTTGAACACGACCTCTGCCAGCACAGCCCCACTGAGCAGCGTGCCAAACTGCAGCCCTAGCATGGTCACGACTGGCACCAGTGCGTTCCGCAGCACATGCTTGAAAATGACGATTCGCTCGGTCAGGCCCTTAGCCCGGGCCGTGCGCACGTAATCCAGATTCAGCACGTCCAGAACGCTGCCACGGACCATGCGCGTCACCATCGCCAGGGAGCCTGTCGCCAGGACCACTGCGGGCAGGGTCAGGTGCAGGAGCGCATCCCGGAACGTGAGCCAGTCCCAGGCGAGCACGGAGTCCACCAGGAAGAGGCCGGTGACGCCTGGCGGCGCATCTGCGAACAGCGGCAGCCGGTTGCCTACCGGGAGCCACTGCAGTTGCCGGTAGAAGAGCATCTGAGCCAGGAGTGCGAACCAGAAGACCGGCAGGGAGACCGCACTGATCGAAACCACACGGATCACCTGGTCAATCAGCCCATCGCGGCGCACAGCCGCCAGGACACCAAACGGGATCCCGAGGAGTGCCACGATCAGCATCGCGACCACCGAAAGTTCGACCGTGGCGGGCATGAAGCGCCGGAGGTCCTTGTTCACCGGCTGCTTCGTGCGGATCGACCGGCCCAGATCACCGCGGGCGAGCCCGGCGAGGTAGCGGCCAAACTGCACCGGGATCGGCTGGTCCAGGCCCATCTGCTTCCGCACCGCCTCGACCGCCTCCGGCCGGGCTCGCATCCCGCCGGCGGCCAGCTGCGCCGGATCACCGGGAAGGATATGGGAGAGGAAAAAAGTGATGATCACGACGCCGGCCAACCCGACAAGCGAGTAAGCAATGCGCCTCAGAATGAACCCTAGCATGCAAGCACATCCCCACTTTCGGGAGCCGGGCGGCCCGGCTGTAAAACCGGGCCGCCCGGTTCGCCTTATTTGTGAATCTCCGCGTAGTTCACACGCCAGTCAAAGAAGGGATGGCGCACATACCCCTGCACTTCCTTGCGGGAGGCAATCAGCTGGGGTACGTAGGCGACCCAGATGTCCGGTGCATCCTGCAGGATCAATGCCTGGGCCTGACTCGCCAGTGCTGCGCGCTGCTTGTCGTCTGTCTCCATGCCGATCTTGTCCAGCAGCTCGTCCACCTGCTTGTTCTGGTAGAAGGAGAGGTTGGTGCCAGTTGGCTGCTGGAGGCGCCCGTCATAGAGCAGGTTGACGATCGCCGAGAAGTCGGGGTAGTCGGGGCCCCAGTAGTGCGCCGCGACATCGGGCATGGTCTTCGGGCTGTTCATTTGCTCCTTGAAGGTGCTGTAGGAGCCCTCTTTGATGTTCAGGTCAACGCCGAGCTTCTTGAGGTTGGCCTGCCACAGCTCCGCCACCTTGCGGCCATCATCCTCGCCTGTCACCCACAGGTAATCAAGCTTGAGGCCGTTCACGCCGGCTTCGCTGAGGAGTTGCCTGGCCTTTTCCAGGTCCGTGTTGTAGACCGGGAGCTTGGCGTCGTAGCCAAACATGCCCTCCGGCATCTGGCCGATGATGCGCTTGGCCCCATCACCATACGAGGCTAGCGCCTCCGCGTAGGGGAAGCTGTAGGAGAGCGCCTGGCGCACCCGGCGGTCGTTCAACGGCGGTTTGGCGTTGTTGAAGCTGAGGATGCGGGCCAGCCCTGTGGCGACCGGCTGCGTCACGATGTCGCTGTTCTTCTTCAGGTCCGCCGCGTCCGTCACCTTGATGCCGAAGGTGATATCGGCCTCGCCCTTCTCCAGCATCAACCGCTGCGTGGAAGCCTCGGCGACCGACTTGACGAGGATCTTCTCAATGGGGCTCGGGTTGTTCACCTCAGCCCAGCCCCACCAATCAGGGTTCCGTTCCAACGTGGTGGAGTCGCTCGCCACGGAGTCCTTCACCTTGTAAGGGCCGGTGCCGACAGCGTGCGTCTTGAGCCACTCCTGGGCCTGGTCGGGGTTGCCCTTGCTGTCCTTTGTCTCGTTCTCCTTGATTGCCTTCGGGCTGATGGCGCCGCCCGCCCACGGCGAGGTGAGCGAGAGCAGGAAGTGGCTGACCGGCTTCTTCAGCGTAAACACGAGGGTATTCTCGTCCGGGGTGTCGATCTTCGCCACGGGATCCTTGAAGATGTAGCTGGCACCCTGGCCGATGGCGACCATCCGCTCGATGCTGCCCTTCATCGCCTGTGCGTTGAACGGCTCGCCGTCGTGGAACTTGACGCCCTGGCGCAGGTGGAAGGTGTAGGTCTTACCGTCCGGAGTCACATCCCAGCTGGTGGCCAGCTGCGGAGCGATCTTGCCGTCCGGTTTGAGCTGGATGAGCGCCTCGTAAATGGCCGGGAGGATCGGTTGTCCAGCCACCTCGTAGTTGATCGCCGGATCGAGGGTTGAGTTCCCCGCCGGCATCAGGACGACCAGCTGCTGAGCCTTGGGGTTGCGTGACGTCTTCTGATCACCGCTCTGGCCCTGCTGGCGGGACGAACTGCATCCCGCCAGCAGGAGCGTGGAGGCCAGGGCCACTGCCACAACGGACCTGAATCCCTGCTGCAACTGAAACTCCCCCTCTGTATGATTCAGCGGGTCCCGAGCATGACGCTCTGGCCCGCGCGAAACGAGATCGAGCTGATGCCAAGGGAAAGCACACCGGCAACCGCTCCCAGAACGCCGGCCCGCGCACCCAGTTCGGACACGACAACCTCCGGCATGAAGGCGACAAAGTTGCGCATGGCGGCGACCATGGGCTCCAGGAACAGGTCAGCGCCGGTCGAGACGCTGCCCGTCAGGACGACGACTTGCGGGTCGACCAGCAAACAGGCATTGCCGACCATAAGCGCAAGGTGCTGGCCGAGCCAGTCAACCGCTTCCAAAGCCAGCCCATCCTTGCGATAGGCGGCCGCGAAGATCTCCCTGGGGGTTACGGTTTGCCCTTCCGCCCACGACCGCCGCAACTCCGAGGAGGCGCCCGCGTCCAGGCGGCCGATGACATAGCGGCCCAGCCCGGGACCGGAAGCGGCTCGTTCGAGTGGACCGTAGCCCTCCAGGTGGTTCAGGATAAGCTGCGTGCGATCGAGCAGGGTTCCGCCCACCTCACCAGCCATGTAGTGGGTGCCCCGGTGAATCTGCCCGCCGATCAGCAAGGCGCCGCCAATACCGGTGCCGATGCTGAAGCAGAGAGCATTGGTGCGGCCGGCGACGGCGCCCTTCCATTGCTCGCCGCGCAGCTGCACGTTCACGTCGTTATCCACGAACACCGGCAACCCGAAACGCTCCTCGAGAATAGTGC
>JAQBPS010000003.1 GCA_028287415.1 Bacillota bacterium
CGTCCGCTCCGACGGGGATACACGGTGAGCGGGAAGGCAGCCGCCGTGGCCGCAGAGACAGCGCTGGCCGAACAGGGTTTGCCCGTTCGGACCGTTTTCAGTTCCAACCGTGATTTGGATGTGCTGCCCGTTTGCCTGGGGAGTCCTTGAAGGGATCAGTCACTTTGGGCATGTTTGAACGCAGCGTTACACAGGGCGTGGGGTGAAATCCCACGCCCTGTGTTTTGCGCGGTCGGCACCCAGACTGAGACAAACGCGGATTGGGACTTGTGCATACTCGATCCCTACTCTAAAATATCATATAAATCCGATCGGTTTTTATGGAATTAGAGTAGGGAGGCCAGCAGCAGATGAGCAACGGTGGTTTTCTGACTCCGGAAGCAGTGAAAAGCCAGGCGCAGAGCCTTGCGGGCGCGACATGCGAGGAGGTTCTGTCGTGGGCCGTCCGGACCTTTCCGGGCAGGGCAGGGCTGACATGCAGTTTCAGTGGCCAGGGGATCGTGCTGGCCCATATGATCGCCGGCATCGACCGCCGGGTGCCGGTCATGTTTCTCGATACCGGGTTCCACTTTCCTGAGACGTACGCGTTCAAGGATCAATTCGTGAAGCAGTACAATCTGAATCTGGTCGAGTACCATCCGGCGACCGACCCGGGCCCGCTGTACGAGACCGACCCGGACGGCTGCTGTGCGATTCGTAAGGTGGAGCCCATGCAGCGCGCAACTGCGGGGCTGGATGCCTGGATTACCGCCCTGCGACGGGATCAATCCGAGAGTCGGAGCGACGTCGACCTGCTGGAGTATCACGAGGTGGATGGCCGACCCCTGGTCAAGGTGCTCCCCCTGGCCCACTGGACCCGGACGGAGGTCTGGAACTACATCCTCGGGCACGGTATCCCGTACAACCCGCTGCTCGACCAGGGATACAGCAGCATCGGCTGTTGGCCCTGCACCCAGCGCACCCTCGCCGGCGGCGATGAGCGCTCCGGTCGGTGGAGCGGGCAGGGGAAGACCGAGTGCGGCCTCCATACGTTTACACAGCGAAAGTGAGGTACTTCCCTTGCACATAAGCTACGCACTGGCCGGGCTGGCGGTTGGCTTCCTGATTGGGCTGACCGGCGTGGGCGCCGGCGTTGTCATGGCGCCCTTGCTCACCTTCATGGGCATTCCGCCCGTGCTTGTGGTGGGAAGTGACCTTGGGTACGGACTGTTTACCAAGCTCGCCGGTATTGGGATCCACGCCCGGCAGGGCTCGGTCAATTGGCACTGGGTCCGGATCATGTCCATCGGGAGCATGCCGGGTGCCTTGATTGGCAGCCTGCTCCTTAGCAAGCTCGTCTCTTCGCCTGCGGCCATTCGGCACGGGATTGGACTGACGCTGGCGGTCACCGCGATCCTGGCGGTGATCGTCGAGCTGGCACGCCGGCGGTATCCGGAGCTGATCAGCCGCTTTCAGCACCCGCGGCCCTGGATCATGGTGCTGCTGGGCTTTGTGATCGGTGCCATGGCGGGGATGACCTCGGTGGGCAGCGGCAGCCTGACCGACCTGGTACTGATGCTCTTCTCGCCGCTGGCCGGGGCGCAACTGGTGGGGACCGGCCTGGCCCACGCCATTCTGCTCACTGCCGTTGCCACCATATCGCATTGGGGTCTGGGTAATATCAATATCGCGCTCGTCCTCAACCTGTTGGCCGGCTCGATCCCCGGCGTGCTGCTGGGGAGCCGGCTGGCTTACCGAACCCCGCCCACATCGCTCAAGCTGGGCATTGCCGGTCTGGTCCTGGCCAGCGCTTTTGCAATGCGATGAGCAACAACATCAATCTGACCCACCTCCAGCGGTTGGAGGCCGAAAGCATCCACATTATGCGTGAGGTCGCGGCCGAAGCGGAGAACCCCGTGATGCTGTACTCGATCGGCAAGGACAGCTCGGTGATGCTGCACCTTGCCCGTAAGGCCTTCTACCCGGCTGCGCCGCCCTTCCCGCTGCTGCACGTGGACACCACCTGGAAGTTTCGCGCGATGTACGCCTTCCGTGAGCGGATGGCCAAAGAATCGGGCATGGAACTGATCGTGCATATCAATCCGGAAGGCCTGAAGATGGGGATCAGCCCCTTCACCCACGGTTCGGCGATTCATACCGATATTATGAAGACGCAGGGGCTGAAACAGGCGCTCGACCAGTACGGCTTCGATGCGGCATTCGGCGGTGCGCGCCGCGACGAGGAGAAGTCCCGTGCCAAGGAGCGGATCTTCTCGTTCCGCACGGCCCAGCACAGCTGGGATCCGAAGAACCAGCGGCCCGAGCTCTGGAGCCTGTACAACGCACGCAAGCACAAGGGGGAGTCGATCCGCGCTTTTCCCCTCTCCAACTGGACGGAATTGGACGTCTGGCAATACATCTACCTCGAGAATATCCCGATCGTGCCGCTCTACTTCGCCGCACAACGGCCGGTCGTAGCGCGTGACGGCGCACTGATCATGGTGGACGACGACCGCATGCCGCTGCGCGACGGCGAGAGCCCCAGGCTCCGCAGCGTGCGCTTTCGGACGCTCGGCTGCTATCCGCTGACCGGCGCTATTGAGAGCGAGGCCGACACGCTGCCCGCCATCATTCAGGAGATGCTGCTCGCCCGGACGTCTGAGCGCCAGGGGCGGGTCATCGATCATGACTCCGCCGGCTCTATGGAAAAGAAGAAGCAAGAGGGGTATTTCTGATGGCGCACACCTCCGACCTGATCGCCGCGGACATCGGGCAATATCTGAAGGCGCATGAACAGAAGGGCCTCCTGCGCTTTATTACCTGTGGCAGCGTCGATGATGGCAAGAGCACCCTCATTGGGCGGCTGCTCTTTGAATCCAAGCTGCTGTTTGAGGATCAGCTGGCCGCAGTGGAGGCCGATTCCAAGAAGTGGGGCACGCAGGGCGGCGACCTTGACCTGGCCCTCCTGGTGGACGGCCTGGCCGCAGAGCGTGAGCAGGGCATCACCATCGATGTGGCTTACCGCTTCTTCTCCACGGATCGGCGCAAGTTCATTGTTGCCGACACCCCCGGCCATGAGCAGTACACGCGCAACATGATTACCGGCGCATCAACAGCCGACGTTGCCGTGATTCTGATTGACGCCCGTAAGGGCGTGCTGACGCAGACCCGGCGTCACAGCTACCTCGTGTCGCTCATTGGCATCCGTAAGGTCGTGCTGGCCATCAACAAGATGGACCTGGTGGATTATCGCGAGCAGGCCTTCGACGCCATTGTCGCCGACTACCGGCTGTTTGCCAGCCAGATCGGTCTAAGCGAGATTACCGCGATTCCGCTCTCCGCCCTGAGGGGCGACAACATATTGACGCCGAGCGAGGCG
>JAQBPS010000022.1 GCA_028287415.1 Bacillota bacterium
GTATGGAGGGCGGTTGCTGTACTTTAGTGCCCCAAACACGGCAGAGGCCCCATCGACTGATCTCGACAGGGCCTCTGACCTGGGGTCGGGGTGGCGGGATTTGAACCCACGGCCTCTTCGTCCCGAACGCGATTCTCGCTCTTGCCGACCTTGTGCGACCAGTTCGCTGAGCTGCGGCGCTCAGCTCTGAGTGTCCGCCAGTGTCCACCACAGACCATTGCATGCCACGGTGTGTGGCTCCCCGTCTGGCTCCCCTTGAGTCGATCGGAACCTCCCATGCTTGCTTCTTATTGCGCAGGAACTCATGTGCCGGATTGGCCACCTGCGATCTCTCCCGCGTGCCCGCCTCTGGCCTGCCTCTGCGCGGTCGTGGTTGGTCGTTGCCGGTTACCCTTGGGTGCCCTCGGACGGCCCACGGACGGCCCAGCGCAGTGGACTTCCTGCACGAGCCTCTCAGAGCCCGACGGATTTTCAGACTGCGCGGCCACCGCTTCCTAACTGCGAAAACGCCCCTGTCCTCCGCTGCCCCGACGGTCGGACAGTCGGCGGCCGCATGCGGAGTTAAGTTCCGCTTGGACGCCTGCGCCCCGCAGCACGATCCCGTGCCAAAGGCCCACGGCCGCCATTCCCCTTACCGTAGACAGGGCAGGCGGCATCATCAGCAGGGAACCGGGAAAACCGTCGCATTATCGTCAACTGCCCCCTTAGTGTGGGGCATGCGCGCCGCTGTCCCACGCGGACCCGGCATCCGTCCCAGCGAAGAGGCATCGTGACCGACCCCAGCTCCGACCCCAGCTCCGACCTGAGCACCGACCTGAGCACCGACCTGACCCAGGACCAGACCATCCTGCTCTTGACCATCGCCCACGCGTACATGCTCAGCGGGAAGTGGCCGAACTGGCAGTACGTGGTCGGCCAGCTGGACCAGCGCAATGTGGACGCTGAGGAGATTCTCCGCTCGCTGCCGCGGGTCGGTCCGCGCGGTGCGCTCGGGCCGTCCTACGGCTTCACCTCGGCACCCCAGCACAGTCTCAACGACGAGGATCAGGTCTCGCTGACGATCGCTGCAGCGCTCCCCATCGGGGAGCTGCGCCCGTACTTCGCGGAGCCGTTCCTGCGCACGCTGCACCACATGATTGACCTTCAGCGGAGCGCCATCTTCTCCCCGACCGAGGTCACCCGGGTGTGGTTGGAGTCGGGCGATCTGGCCCGAGCAATGCCCAGCCTGAAGCCGGAGTTCATCAACGCGCTGCCCGAGATCCTGAACGGTGAGCTCTCGACCCGGCGCGGCTCCAGCAGCATCGCGGCCGACGGCAGCTGGCGTAAGGAGGTCACCCGGGACATCCAGCAGTACCGCCAAGCCACCGATCTGGAGGCCTATGTCGCCACGGTCTGCGAGATCGTGGATCGGCAAGCCAGGCAGTACACCGCCACGCCGTATTCGGGGACGAGCATCCCGCGGCTGGGCGGCGCCCTGCACCCGCCGCAGACCCTTCCGATTCCTGCGCCCGAGTCCCTCGCACCCGCACCGAAGACCTACATCGACACCGCGCTCATGGAGGACCTGGAGCGCGCCGCAGCTCCGACGAAGTGGTCCCTGGACAAGCTCATCTCCATGGCCGAGGAGCTGAACAGCAACTACGCGGACGACCACCCCTACGCCTGCCACATGCTGTTGCGCGCGATCGTGGACCACATTCCGCCGGCCTTCGGTCAAAAGACCTTCGATCACGTCATCAACAACCACTCATGGACCAGGACCGACGGCGCGTACGTCAAGAAGCTGCGGGAGTACCGCTATCCGGCGGACGACGTGCTGCATCGCCAGATCCGCGAGAGTGCCAGTCGTATCAGCATGGAGGACCTGCCCGCGCGCCCGTACGTCAACGCCCTGCTCCAGGGCCTCCTCGACGTTCTCAAGACGACCCCCGCGAGCGCCTGACAAAGCGCGGCCCCAAGGCAATTGTCGACCTCCTCCAGGGAGATCGAGCTCACCGCGACGGGGCCGCACTCGTCAGGGCTCGTTCCGGGCACGCGCCTGCCGGGAACGACTGAGGGGCCTGCGGCCACGAATTCGAGGTCGCTGCCTCTGGAGCGCCTTCGCAAGCAAGGGCGCTAACCAGGGTGCTAACTAGATGTCAAATTCTGGATGCGAATCTGTCACTGCCGCGTCGAAGCCAATGAGATAATCACGGCAAGCTCGAATAGCGCACTGCACGGTCTCATCTCCGAGGATGACGGTGCGTCCAATGCACTCGACGTCGAGGGTCTTCTTAAAACCCTTCTTGAGAATTACCATGTCGGGGATTCGTGAAATTTGTATAGGTGTAAGACTTCCTCCACCATGAACAATGCTGTTTCGGAGGCCCACCACTAGTATGAAGTCTTGGGTGAATTTTTCTCCCGTAATCTTTACGTCGAACGCACGCGCTAGCCATTTATGTCGCGCTGGCCAACTTTTGTAGATGGAATCACGCACTTCGTCGTACAACTTTCTGCTGACCTCGTGATTAATCCCTCCAGATACCTCAAAAAGGTGTTTGATTACTCTGTCAACATGAGACTCGACCAATGTTGCGCATGCTACGATTACGGGCCCCTTGTCAACCCTGTTGCCGACTGCGAAAGGGGAACCTCCTAGAGAAGTTACCCTGACCACTGCTTCTTCTCCGGCGCTCGTGAGACGATACTTACTCACGCCTCACACCCCCATTGATATGCGGCCCTGATCAGCGCGTTCTCTCCAGTTACTGATTTGATGAGCGATGGATTAAAGCCTCCTTGTTTTCCCATGGCAGCTGCCACGCCGGTTTGAGTTATTGGGCTTGCCTCTCTCAGGAGGTCAAGCGTCGGCTCCTCTTGCAGTCGGCTGTGGCTAGCTAGAGTCCAAGCAGCTTCAGCTCGAATGGTTTCATGACGATCGGTGAGTTGCGATTTAACCCATGACAAAACTGAACGAAAGTCTCGCGTAGTAACTGGGTGCAGACGGCCAGCAGTGTGAAGGATCCAAACCTTCCCCCAAGGACTCAGCCGGCCTGAAGAGGCGAGTCGATTCATGAGGTTCCAGTTTTCTTCCATTTCTGCTTCCATGTCGACCCGCGCCAGTACATACTCACAAACCGGCTCGAGTCTGATCGGCTCCTTAGCAACGAGATCAAGAAACACTTTGTTGGAAATCCGGTACGGGTCACTGCGAAGGACTTTTATCGCTAGGGGGATCATCCTTCGCAGGTATAGCTCTTGTGCGTGCTCAACCTCGGGCGTCCGCTTCGTCTCATCCGAGCTAGCTTGCCAATGCTGGATGATTCTGCGCATGGACTCAACCAAAGCTGCTGTGTCACTTGGCGAGACGGAAACCCAATCTGGCTCTTCGTAAGCACTTTCCATGATGTGAAAAAGAGTCAGCCGATCCTTCGCCTCATCGAAGTATTTTTCTTCGAACTCTCGCCGTGACGTAATTTTCGCCCTGAATTCTGTGGTGCGAATGGGTTTAGTCTTATCATCCGAAATGATCAGCCCCACTTCCCTGGCGAACTCGGACGCGTACTCGATCACGTCTATCGCCGCTTCCCAATCTTGGGCTCTCACCCGGAAATCATCGGCGTACCTAGATACCTCCAATCGTCGCCGCATAAGCTTCCGTTGAATTATGCTCAGATAAAGGTCCGCTAGCGTGTCGCTAGCAGAAGTAAGCTGCGGGAGACCTCGTTGATTCGGTGAACATTCGCCCAAGTAATCATAAAGCGCCTGTGCAATTTCGGCATTCAAGCTACGTGCTACAATTTCTTGCCGAAGTCGCTCGTGGTCGATGAATTCGTAACAGCCTGCAATGTCAATTTCAACTACGTATTCAGTCGTTGACTCCTCGGCAAAAGATTGATGCCTTGCGTAAGCCTCTCCTTCGCGGCTGTTCGGCTCTAGGTCGCTGGCTATTGACGAGACGAGTGCCTGATAGGTCACACGGGCAGGAAGTGACGACACGAGCACGGGCCTTTGCCCCAACTTGCTCTTGGGCATCGTAATCACCTCCCGTGGAACGCTGTAGCCAGACTGAAGGCTCGCGGCAGTCCACTTTGCGAGAGTCTCCTTAGCGTTTTGGAGGCTAGCGTCAGAGATCAAAGGTGGGGTTCTATCGAGTGGTGATTCCAGACAGAGTTGAGCGGCGACGTCAAG
>JAQBPS010000036.1 GCA_028287415.1 Bacillota bacterium
CCTGCTTGTAGGCGGACAGCACCCGGATACGGGCCTCCGGCACGCCGGCGCCCTGCAGCTGGGCCGCAAGCTGCTGCGCCAGTTCCTCACGCAGCGCCAGTGGCTCACTGATGCGCAGGTCGACAGCGACCGGCTGGTCGGGCGTGAGCCGGGGCAGGACCTGGCTGCGCCAGGCCTCCCAGAACCGCTCCACCTCCCACTTCTGCTCCAGCAGCATGTCGAACAGCACATCCCCCGGGGGCAGCGGCTCCTCCGGCAGGGCGGCGCGGCGGGTGAACAGGCTGGCGTGCAGCCCGTCCACCAGGCCGGACGCCGCAGCAAGCCGCAGGGCTTCCGCCCGCTCGGTCACGTCGCCGAACACAGTGAGGATACCCTCGCTCCAGGCCAGGTGTCCGTCGACCCACTCCGCCGCGGCAGGCGCCGCATCCGCGAGCACTACCCGCGGACCGGCGGCCACGCTACCCGCCACCGCGAGCGGGAAGCTGAGCCCGGTCGCCTCGACCCCGGTCCGGGCCGCCAGCTCACAGAGCCCGTCGACCTCCTCCGGTGTGATGGTTGCCACGTCAATCGCCACCTGCCAGCCGGCCCGGTCGTGCCTGGCCGAGTCACTTGAACCCAGCAGCCCGGCCACGGTGAAGAGCCGGGCCGGACCCGCCAGTGGCAGGTCGCCTGGCGCCTCCGCCGCAAAGGCTGCCGCTGCGGGCGCGCCCAGCAGCGTCGGCTTGTCGGTGGCAACCTGCTCCGCGGGCAGCGGCTCCCCCAGTTCCACATCGACCACGGCGCCATCCCGCAAAATGACGGCCCGCACCGCCCGGCCCCCCGCCACTTCCGTCAGCAGCGGGCCGCCGGGGGCGGTCAGCGGGAAGGTCTCGGCAAGCCAGCGAGCCGCAGCCCAACCATCCGCCGGGGTGTCGCCCGACACCACCACCCCCGCCGCCGTCAGGGCCACAATGCCGCAGCCCTCCGGTATGGGGACATCCGGACACTCAGGATTCAGAGGCCCGAAGTAGACTGCGACCGCATCATCATCACCCTCATCCGGGGCCGTGAAACCCGGCGTGAACGCTGCCGACTCCAGGCCGAGGCGGGCCGCCACATCAATGGCGCCCGGCGTCCAGCCCACGGAAAACCGCACCCCGAAGCCGTCCGGCAGGCCGTCGCCATCTGCGTCGCGCAGGAGGCCACCTGGCGTAAATAGTTGCGTCAGACAAAGCAATGTCATGTGCTGCGTCCCTCCTATACCCGAACGTTCGACGGGCTGCTACTCGCTCCCTCTGGCAGAATCGCTTTGCGAGTGCGGAAGTCGACCCCCGCGTGGTACATGTGGGCGACGATCAGGTTCGGACCGGTACAGCCCACCTCCGGGGAGTAGCAGTTGTAGGGGACAAACACCGGATGCTGCTGCCAGCGCTCAAAAACGTCCGCCAGTCGGTCCGTACTGATATTTCCCAGCGTGGGAATATCAGCAAAATCAGTGACGAACAGGTCGCCGGTAAAGCTATTAATGTTGACCCGATTCCGTCCGTCCGGGTCGTTGCGAATCGAGAAATCGGCAGATCGGTGGCCAGTCGACCGGGTACAGCGGGTGGACCTCATGCCGCCGGCAGCCCAGTTCGGCAATGAATCGGTTCAAGGCGGCCAGGTGGGGCGCCGTCTCCCGGTTGAGCATCGACTCGGCGGAAGTCCGCCACCCCGGTGTAGTTCCAGGAGATGTGCATCACGTCTACATACGGGGCGATTCGCTCGGGGATGCGCTCGGGTTCGCGGAGTGTCAGGGTTTCGCCCACAGCGCAGTGAACGCAGCGCATATTGCAGCGGTTGGTCACGGTGATCTCTACGCTGGTAAGGGCGTGCCGTCCCTGTCGCCGGGTCGTTTCCGGCTCCCAGCGGTCATGCTCCGGCGTGAGCTTCGGATCAGTCATGCGTGCCAAACGCGATCTTCCCCTTGAAATAGAAATGGAGACGGCCCTTACGGTCCGTCTCATGGATGATATGTGCTTGTCCGTCAGGACAGGAGTGCCTCCAGGCGCTTCTGATCGTAACCCACGACGATTTCTTCCCCGGCGATGATGATCGGGCGCCGCCACAGGCCCGGCTCCTCCGCCAGGAGATGGACCAGTTCCTCGTCGCCCAGTTCCTTTTCCGCCAACCCGAGCTCCTTGTAGCGCCGGCTCCGTTTGGAGAGCAGATCGCGAGCGCCGCCCGGGAGCTTGCCGGCGATGGCCCGCACCTCATCGACGGTCGGCTTCTGCTTGAAATACTGCCGCTCATTTACCACTACGTCTGTCGACCCAAGCAACTGCTTGGCCTTCACGCAGGAGCTTCAAGTCGGGTATGTGTAGAATGTGACGGACTTTGCCATGATCGCAGCACCTCCATGCGGAAGGATTTCCACGTTGGGGCCCGGCAATCCTGCCCGGATCAGAACCGGCGGTAGCCGCCCTGGAGCGGGATGCCCGGTGCGATCGGCAACGCCAGCCGCAGCTCATGCAGAAAACCCGCGACCGCCCCGTTGAAGCTGGCAGGCTGCTCGAGCATAGACAGGCATCCCGCACCCGGCAGGGTCACGACCCGGGCACCCGCCGTCTCAGCGGCAAGGGTGGCTGTGGCGGCAGGCGTGGCGATGGGGTCTTCCGCCCCGGCCACCAGCAGCACCGGGACCGTCAGCAGCCGCAGCATCCGGACAAGCGGGTATCGGTGTACGGCCTCCAGGTCACCGAAGCGGACGATCGGGCTGGTCAGCCGCCAGCGCTGGAGCCGCTCCTTCAGCAGCCGGCGGGAGGCGCCGTCCCCGAAGAGCCCGGTCACGAACTCCTCGGTCGCCTCGCCCTGGCCGGCTGCGCTGCGGCAGTCGCTACTGGCCCGGCCGCCCTCGACGATGCCGGCCAGCACCAGCCCTGTCACCCGCTCCGGGGCGTGCAAGGCGAGGTCAACGGCGATGGCGGCGCCCAGACAGACGCCCGCGATCACTACCGGCCATCGGATCGCGAGGGCGTCGAGCGATGCGAGCACAGCCCGGCGGTACTCGCTAATTTCAACGTGGCCCCGCCCCTCGGACTGGCCATGTCCGGGCAGGTCCGGCACCAGGCAGCGGGCGCCGCCCGCGAGCCCCTCCAGCTGCGCCTGCCACGTGGCCGAAGCGCCGCCGGACTCGTGCAAGCATAGGATCGTCGGCCCCTCTTCGGGGCTGCCGGACGCCCGATAGTAAACGCTCTCGCCCAGGACCTGCACGGACCCGGCTGTGAGCGTGTCAGCTGCATTGGGACGTCGCGAAGTCCGCCGCGATTTAGCGACTGGATAGACAGGCCCCATGACAACGCTCCCGTCTGCGAATACCCGTTGTCGTCCCTGCCCCGCTATGCCTCCGGGTAATCCCCGCGGAAGCCCTTGCCCGCTTTGCGCCCAAAGCGGCCCGCCCGGATCATCTGCTTGATCAGCTGGGGCGGCGCGTATTGCGGGTCACGGAATTCGCTGTAGAAGTACTCCATCACGTTGTAGCAGACATCGACCCCGGTGAAATCGAGGAGCGTGAAGGGACCCATCGGGTGATTCAACCCCATCGTGATCGCGGTGTCGACCTCCTCCGGGGTGGCAATGCCCTCCTCGACCACGCGGATTGCCTCGACCATCATCGGCATCAGGATGCGATTGACGACGAAGCCGGGCGTATCCTTGCGGACTCGGACCGGCGTCTTGCCCATGCGGGTGGCAACGTCGATCGCGGTCTGGACAGCCGCCTCGCCCGACTGGTAACCGTGGATCACTTCGACCAGGCGCATCACCTGGGCCGGGTTGAAGAAGTGCATGCCCACCACATCAGCAGGGCGGCCGGTGGCGGCTGCGATTTCCGTGATCGACATCGATGAAGTGTTGGTGGCAAGGACCACGCCGGAACGGCAGATGCGGTCCAGCGCTGCGAACAGCTCTTTCTTGAGGGCGAGGTCCTCGAAGACCGCTTCGATGACGAAGTCTGCCTGGGCAAATGCGTCCATCTCGGTCGTGGCTGTGATGCGCTCCAGGGTGGCGGTCCGGTCTGCTTCGGTCAGCTTGTCCTTGGCGATCGCCTTCCGCATCAGGACATCCATTCTGGCTACTGCCTGTTCGACCCGCGCCTGTTCGAGGTCGCGCAGGATCACGCGGAAACCGGACTGGGCCGCCACGTGTGCGATTCCTGTCCCCATGGCCCCGGCGCCGCAGACTCCGATTGTGCGAATATCCATCTGACACTCCCCGTTCCACCATTGCTTCAGTATTGCAATGATAGAATCGCTGGAATGTTGGTGCCACCCCCAAACAGTGTTCGGTGCCAAAGTCCGTCAATTGTGGGCACGCACGTACCCCGGTTGGATAATGGCACCCCCGTCGTTGCGCATGATACTCCGCTACAGGCAGTAAGCGGTGCCCTTGAGCAGCGCCGTTTTCGGAACCGTTCTTCGAGGGACCGGCTTAAAGGGACGCACCGCCGAAAACGGCGAGATGGGTAGCTAACTGCCTGTACGCTCCGTCTCATGATGCACTCCGAGGGTGCCATTGCCCAACCGGGCGAGCACTCATTGCGACTATTGGCGCCGCCGCATGATTGCGGGCGGCAGGGCCAACCCGGCGGCTAAGGCACCCGCGTAAAAAGCCGCGCGGGTCAGCATCTGGCTGGCGGCGACCATCTCTTCGCGGGCGAGGAATAGCATGCCGCTGTAAGCCATGAGGCCTGGGACCAGGGGGAATAAACCCGGCACGATGAACATGGTTGTGGGCTCACGCAGTTTGCGTGCAAACAGTTCGCCCGCTATGCCGACTAGCAGTGCGCCGACGAACGCACTGAGCATGGGGGACGCGCCGAACAGCACGGTGAAGCCGTGGTAGCCGAGCCACCCCAGTACTCCAGCGAGCCCGGCGGCGGGGATGGCACGCAGCGGCATTCGGAATGAGACAGCGATGGCGGCTGAGCCGAGGAACGCGAAGAAATAGGTCATAGCAGTTGCACCCCTCCCGCCATATAGAGAGCGGTCGCGACGCCGCCGGCGAGGGCGGCGGCCTGCATGGCCGCCTCCAGGGCACGGGCGCCCGAACTGACCAGGTCGCCGGCCATCGCATCCCGGACGGCCGCGGTAAAGGCGGTGCCGGGGAGCAGTACCATAATCCCGCCGGCCACGACTGGCGCCATGCGGGCACCGAGCCACCGGTGGAGCAGGAAGGCGCAGCCGACGGCGACAGCGCCTGCGAGGTAGTCGCCCAGTGCATCCGGCAGGCGGCACGTCCGGTTGAGTCGGCCCACCCCCTGGACTACGATATTGGCGAGCAGTGCGGCGCCAAACTCATGCGGCAGGCCGCCAACCAGCATCGTGCAGGCTGCGGCGGAGACAGCCCTGAACAAGGGCTCAGTCCAGGTGGGCACCGGCCCGGGCTGCTCTTCAATCTCACGGATGCGTGCCAGGGCTTCGCCTGGCTCCAAATGGCGGCTCGCGATCTGCCGGGACAGCCCGTTGACCGCGCTGACCCGGTCCAGGGCGACGATCCGCCGCGCCACCCGCTTGACGACGGTCACGTGCGTGTCGCCGCCGAGGCTGATGAAGAGCCCGGTGGGCGTGGCGTAGATCTCCACGTCGCTGATGCCGTAGGCCCGGGCGATGCGGGCCACGGTATCCTCAACCCGGGCGACGTCGGCGCCGCAGCGAAGGAGCAGCTCCCCGGCCGCGGCTCCTACCCGGAGGACTTCATGTGGATCGGCCAACTGAGCTCCCTCCTTTAGCGCGGGCATTCATTTTGCCGCAGATTTCGCGTATTGCGCAGATTCCGGCACGAGACATGCGACAGCGAGGCCATGGCATAAATTTTATGTGTTCGAATCTGCGTAATCTGCGAAATCTGCGGCTATAAATATCTCAACCTACCGCAGGCAAACGTCTACTAGTATACCAAACAGCAAAGGGCCTGTGGCGCTGGTTCAAAGCATCCCCTCGTCGCAGGGATGCCAACCAGCCCACAGGCCCACTGAATACGACCTTATCGTTCACGAGCAAATATGGCCACGAATTTCATCGCCTGGGCTGGCGATGTAGTGCGCGGGCACTTTATATGGCCACGGATTCCACAGGTTCCACGGATTTGGCATACAAACACTGATTACCAGGTGAACATGTTTTTATATATTTATTTCCGAATCCGCGTAATCCGTGAAATCCGTGGCTAGAAAATGACTTATTCATGAGCTACTTCTCAGCGTACAAGGCGCTGGTCGCCCGGTAGATGTCCCCCGCCCCCGGCGCCCCGGGCGTGACCGTCGCCCGCCCCCGCACCACGAGCAAATCCAGGTGGGCCAGCACCTCCGACAGCGCCAGGAACAGGTCGCCCTCAGTCACCCGCGGATAGACCTCCCGACTGACAGCGAAGGCCGTGGTGCCAGCACCCAGCCGCTGGCAGAGCAAGTCGAGCCGCCGCTCGTGCCTGGCCAGATAAGTCCGTACCAGCGCCTGGTGGTCGGTAATCACAGGCCCGTGCCCCGGCAGCACCCGCCGCACCGGCAACGCCGCCACCCGCTCAAGTGCGCGCAGGAACTGATCCAGTGTGAGCGCCCGGTGCGGGGCGTGCGGCACCGCAGCCGGATGCCCCGCCGGCACCGGCTCCATCACCGGGTTGGGTGAGACCCCCTGGATCAGGTGGTCGCCGCCGATCAGCACCCCGCTGTCCGCATGCCAGAAGCCGGTGTGGCCCAGGGCGTGGCCGGGCAGGTGGACCGCCTCCAGGTCGAAGGCATCAAACACGACCCGGAGGCCATCCGCCAGCGGCCGCCACGGCCCGAGCGCCCCGCCCTGCCGCCGGCTCTCCCGCCACCAGTGCTCCATCAATGCCTGCATCTCCGGGGGGACCCCCGCCGAGTCGAGCGCCTGCGCCCGCCCGGCCTGCCACCAGTCCGTCTGCTCCGCCTTGCCCGCTTCGTCGGGGTGCATCCATAGCTCCGCCCCGGTCTGCTCCTGCACCCAGCCAGCCTGGCCGCAATGGTCCCGGTGGGCGTGGGTCAGCAAAATCCGCTTGATGTCGCTCAGTCCCACGCCAGCCGCCCGGAGGCCCACCAGCAGGGCCTCCCGGGACTCCGCGTTGTTCATGCCCGTATCGATCAGCGTGATCGGATCCTGCCGCACCAGGTAAGCGTGGACCGGCCCGACAGCGGGCCAGGGGGTTGGCAGGGAGATGGTGAAAATCGGCAGGCTATCGGTCAAAGCTACTCCTCCGTTGTTGCCGCGACGTCAGCCGCCCCCGCCGGCTCGACCGACGCGAGCAGCAGCTCCGCCACGTCCAGAACCGCCAGCTGGCGATCATTTTCCGGGTCCTCCGCAGCAATACCGTCGCTCATCATCGTCATGCAGAACGGGCAGTTCGTGGCGATGGTCTCCGCACCCGTCTCCAGCGCCTGCCGGGTCCGCTCGATGTTGACGCGGGTGCCCGTATGCTCCTCCATCCACATGCGGCCGCCGCCGGCGCCGCAGCACATGGAGGTGGGCCCGTGCCGTTCCATCTCCTTGACAGTTACGCCAGGGATCGCCTGGAGCAGCTCCCGAGGGGGCGTGTAAATTTGGTTGTAGCGACCCAGGTAGCAGGAATCGTGGTAGGCGACCTCCCGCTCCACCGGTGCGGTCGGCTTGAGCCGCCCGTCCTGCACCAGCTGGTTCAGGATCTGCGTGTGGTGGAGGACCGCGACCTCAAAGCCCATCTGGCTGTACTCGTTGGCAAACGTGTTCGCACAGTGCGGGCAGTGGGTGATGATCTTCTTCACATTATGGCTCTTCAGCGTCTCGATATTCTCCATGGCCAGCTGCTGGAAGAGCATCTCGTTGCCGACCCGGCGGGCCGGATCGCCCGTGCACTTCTCCTCCTTGCCGAGGATGGCGAAGGAGACGCCTGCGGTCTGAAGCAGCCGCACGACGGAGCGGACGATCTTCTGGCCCCGCTGGTCAAACGCACCGGAGCAGCCCGGCCAGAACAGGTACTCGGCGTCCGGGTTCTCAGCCACGGTGGGCACGGCCAGGTCCTCAGCCCACTTGGTCCGGGTGTGGGCGCCCAGGCCCCACGGGTT
>JAQBPS010000043.1 GCA_028287415.1 Bacillota bacterium
CGTGGCCAGCAGGGTGCTGCCTTCCCGCCGCACGGCGAGCAGGTCAATGCCGGCGGCGGCGAGCGGCTCCAGCAGGGCGCCCGCCACCAGCCCCAGGGCGGAGTCGCTAGTGTCGTAAGCGAAACCCGTTTCGACGACGAGCGTGGCGCCGGCCTCCATGGCGATAACCCTGGCGATTGCGGTGGTGACATCCTGCATGTATGAGCCCTCCCTTGGATTGCTGCCTGTTTGGTCTTACAATCGAAAAGTCGGACGCCCCCGCAAGTTCTCCTCGCGGGGGCGTCCACTTTTCGATAAAAAAGTTTGTGGGCGTGTAAACCGGCTGGTTCATTTTGATGAGTAGGCAAGGCCCAGTTGGTCCAACCGGATCTCCATGGCTTTCGGGGAGACCTTGAAGTGCCGGGCGAGGCCGAACACCCGGCCGCCGGTCACCTTGTGCATCGCCTTCACGGCGGCCTCGGGCATCAGCAGGGCGGCGGCAAACCGATTGGCCTCGGCCTCCTGCCGCAGGTGCAGGCTGCGGGCGCCGTCCCCATGCGGGGCAGCGCGGACCTCCATGTCACTGCTGGTGCAGGCAAAAATTCCACCACGCACCCTGCCCGGCAGGTAATGGAGGACGAAGTGGCCAATCTCATGGGCGATCGAAAAGCGCTGCCGGTGCTCATGATGATTTGCCTCCACGGCGACCAGCCGGGCGCCGGCGTCCAGGAAGCCCGCGTATGACCGCTCCCCGACCCGCAGATCCGGCACCCGCTGCATGCCCAGCCCGAAGAGGAGCGTGCCCAGCAGTTCGGCATCCACCTGGTAGTTGTCCCAGGCTTCCCCCAGCGCGGCGTACTCGGATCGCGCCTGCTCCAGAACCCGCTCCGCCTCAAGTGCGGGCCGGGTGCGTACCGGGCACATGCTACTGCCCCTCCGGGGGCTTGCGGGCCGCTTGCCGGACCTTGTCCAACAGGGCCTGCCGCTCCTCGTCGGTACTGGTCTCCTTGTCACGGGTAAACACGGCGCCGGCGTTCATGCCGGAGAGCGACTCCAGCGAGAGCAGGCGGCGCACCTCCTTGACAAGTAGCGCAAACGGGGCGGCCACCCGGGTGGCCAGCTGTTTGATTGCCGCATTATCCGCCAGGGCGGAGACCGGGGTGACGTCCTGCGCAAGCTGCTCCAGCGCCGTGGCGGGCAGGCCGGAGCGGCGCGCTTGTTCCGCGACGGAGAGGCCCGCCTCGGTCCGCTCCCGCTCGAACAGACTTGCGACCGTACCGGTCGCCGGCTGTTCCACAAGCTGGGGAAACAGCGCGACCGCGAACGCCCGGCTTTCTGTCTCAGCCTTGCGCCAGCGCTTTTCCTGGTGCAGATTAAGCATGACGGGGAGCAGCTCCCGCAGTTCGGTTTCATGTTCCGGGTAGGCGGAGGCGAAGGCGGCAATGTCGAGCCGTCCGGTCCGCTCCAGGCGCTGCTCGGCCTCAGCCACCACCACTTCGATGGGCCTGGTCATGCTGCGCTACCTCCTCCGGTAAAGCCGAGGGCTTCAAGCTGCTTTTTCAGCTCCTTGAGGCCCCGGTAGTAGTAGTTTTCGACGCGTTTTTCGACATTGCCGTCGTCGGTGACGAGCCCTTCGGCGACCAGCAGGCGAGCCGTTTCCTTGTTGGAGCGCCCCTCGAGCTGGCGGGCGACCAGCACCAGGCGGTAGTGGTCCGGCAGCTGCTCCAGCGCACGGTGGAGAATGGCCTCATTCTCTGAGCGCACGGTTTCTTCCAGCGGATCGGGAGCGGGGCTGCTTTGGCGCTCCAGCAGGGAGCTACCCCCGGACTCTGTCTCAGCGCTGGTCAGCGGCGCGTCGAGGATGGCCGCCTCGCGGGTGCGCCCCTTTTTGCGGAGTTCGTCGATAATGCGGCGCTTTAACAGGGTCCAGAAAAGGGCGGCAAACTGGTCGGGCGCTTGCCGCTTCACGGCGCCGACCAGGGTCGCCCAGAGGTTTTGCATGATGTCCTGCGCCAGGTACGGGTCGTCAATGTGGCGGCGGACGTAGCGAAGACCCCTGCCATGGTAACGCTCCACCAATGCGGCCCAGGCTTCCTGCAAGCCGCCCAGGGCAGAGTGAAGCAGGGCTTCATCCGTAGTGGGTGCGAGTTGCCCCAACCGGTCCGACCTCCTCACCCACCCCCGCTGTCGCCGCAGGGGTGTCAAACTCCTCACGTTGCACATGAATTCTTTTTCGACCGCTCCGACTCCTGTCTGAACGCTTTGGTAACAGCGCCCTTTGCGGAACGGCGGCTCGCTCCCGTATACTGATGTTATTTGCGATAAATGTCCCGCGAAAAGAGGTGTCGCTATGCCGTCCCGCATTCTGGTGGTGGATGACGATGCGAAAATCGGTGCGTTTCTGCGCCGCGGCCTGGCCCTGGAGGGATATGATGTCATCATTGCCAACAGCGGAGACGAGTCGCTGCGGCGAGTCGCTGAACAGGCGCCCGATTTGATGATCCTCGACATCATGATGCCGGGCATCAACGGCCTGGAGGTCTGCCGACGGGTCCGCGCAGCCGGCGAGGGATTTCCGATTTTGATGCTGACGGCCCGGGACACGATTTCGGACCGGGTCAAAGGGTTAGATTGCGGCGCCGACGACTACCTCGTGAAGCCCTTTGCCCTCGAGGAGCTGCTCGCCCGCGTGCGGGCGCTGCTGCGACGCGGCGGCGGTGCGAAAGATGCTGAGGAGGGGCCCGGGGTGGTCATCCTCCGCTATGCCGACCTCAGCCTCGACACGGGCAGCCGGGAGGCCCGGCGTGGCGACCGCCTGATCGACCTGACCGCCAAGGAGTACGAGCTGCTGGCGCTCTTCCTGAGCAATCCGCGCCAGGTGTTGACCCGCAATACGCTCATGGAGAAGGTCTGGGGTTACGACTATGCCGGGGAGAGCAATGTGCTTGAAGTCTATGTCGGTTACCTGCGCCAGAAGCTGGAGACAGCGGGCGAGCCGCGGTTGATTCAGACAGTGCGGGGTGTAGGTTACGTGCTGAAGGAGTGAGACCATGTCTTTCCGGCTCAGGCTGACGCTGCTCTACTCGGGTCTGTTCGCCGCAGCCCTGCTCCTGTTCAGCCTGCTGCTATACGGGGTGCTTCATTGGACCTTTGTGCAGGCCGTCGACAACACCTTGGCCAATGTTTCGGACAAGGTGACGAACTACTACCAGGGGACGGGCAGGCTCCCCCCACTGGAGAGTCTCGGCGACCGTTCCACGTTTGTGATGATTCGGGTGGAGGATGCGCCCCTGGTCAGTTCAGGGAACTTTACCGGGCTCTTTCCGTTGCCGCAGGCGGCCCGCAATGGCCAATCGGTCTTTACGATTGAGGTGGCTTCCAGCGGGGAGCGCTATCGGTTGCTCACCCGGCCGCTGCCCGCACGAAACGGGAATTTGTATGTGCAGGTGGCGCAAACGCTGTTTCTGCTCGATGCGACGGAGTCACGCCTGATCGTCCCCGTGGGCACCGGCATGCTGCTCTTCCTGGTCCTGGGTGCGCTGGGCGCCTGGTGGCTGGCCGGCCGGGCCCTGCGACCGATCAATAATGTGGCCACGGCAGCCCGGGCGATCGGCGAGTCGGCTGATCTCAGTCTCCGCGTGCCCTACGAAGGGCCGGAGGATGAACTTGGCGTGCTTGTCCGGACATTCAATGACATGCTGGAGCAGCTGAACGGCCTCTACGGCCGTCTGGCCGCCTCTGTTGATGCCCAGCAGCGTTTCGTCGCCGACGCGTCGCACGAGCTGCGCACCCCGCTGACGATTATCCGCGGCAATATCGACTACTTGCAGCGGGCGGGGCGGCTGGACCCGGAGGCCATGGCTGACATGTCATCCGAGGCTGAGCACATGACCAGGCTGATCGAGGAGTTGCTCACGATGGCCCGGGCCGATGCAGGTCAGGCGCCCGAGGTGCAGCCGGTCCCGCTCGGGCCCCTGGTCGCTGAGGTCTGCCGGAAGGCACAGGCCTTGCCACATGAGGTCGAGTTCCATCAGGAACTGCCCGATGCGCTGTCGCGGGTCGTGGTGCTCGGGAACGCGGAGTGGCTCAGCCGTGCATTGCTGATTCTGATCGACAACGCGTTCAAGTACACCCCATCGGGCTCGGTAACCGTGCGGGCCGGGCGCCAGGGCGAGGGCGTGGCCGTCCAGGTGCGCGATACGGGCATCGGCATTGCCCGGGAGGATGTGCCGCACATTTTTGAGCGGTTCTACCGGGCGGACCGGGCGCGGGGCCGTGGCGGCGCCGGCCTGGGCCTGGCGATCGCCCGCTGGGTAGCGGGTATGCACGGCGGTCGCCTGACCGCCGACAGCGAGCCCGGCAAGGGCAGCACGTTCAACCTGTGGTTGCCGCTGTATCGCGGGGAGCAGCCGCCGGAAATTTCTTAGGCTATTCTCAGATACAGTTCAGCCCGGTTTCAGCGTCCTGCTGCATGATTAGGCTACTGAGTTTTCCAAATGCAGTTATTCAGGAGGGAACCGACTATGCCATATGATGACGAGCGCGAGCATCTCGGTGGCCACGAGCATATCGAACCCTCTGCCGATAATGAGCGGCAGGCGGCAGCGCCGGGCCCGGACCAGACCCCGACCCCGGACCAGACCCCGGACCCAACCCTGACTGCGCCCCCGACCCCAACCCCGACCCCAGCCAACGACCCCATGATGGAACTCCCTGAGATTCCGGGGGCGGGCCTGGCTGAGCCCCTGTTCCCGGCGCAGGCGGCCGAACCCCCGGCCCGCAAGTCCGCCTCGGGCTGGAAGCTGTTTACCGCCGGTCTGGCCCTGGTCGCCGTGGGCGCCGGCGTCGGCAGCGCCACCACCCTCGGTCTCTCCAGCAAGATCCAGCGGTCGATGCTGCCGATCGGCTACACCGGTGCGATTTCCACGCCGAGAACCGTCTCCGCTCAGAGCACACCTGAGGGCGGAGTGAGCGTCATTCCCGGCATCTACCAGCGGGTCTCCCCATCCGTCGTCGCGATCAACGTCACCACGACACGGGGCAGGCGAACGGGGCAGGCCACCGGCACCGGCTTCGTCGTGGATAGCAAGGGCTATATCATGACGAACGCTCATGTCGTGGACGGTGCCACGCAGATCCAGGTCAAGTTTGTGGACGGCACCATCCTGGATGCCAAGCTGGTAGGCTCCGATACCTATCAGGACATGGCCGTGATCAAGGTCGATCCCGGCAACCGGGGCATGATCGCCGCAACCCTGGGCGACTCGGATAAGGTGCAGGTCGGCGAGCTGGCGGTGGCGATCGGCACGCCGTTCCAGCAGGAGTTCACGGTCACCGCCGGCATCGTGTCGGCCCTGAACCGGGAGGTATCGGAAGGGACCAGCTCGTTCACCATCAAGGGCGCCATCCAGACGGACGCGGCGATCAACCCCGGCAATTCGGGCGGCCCGCTGATCAATGGCAACGGCGAGGTCATCGGCATCAATACCCTGATTGATACCGGCAACACCGGCATCAACGGCAACATCGGCATCGGTTTTGCCCTCCCGATCAACGCAGCCAAGACCATTCTGCCCAAGCTGATCACGGGTG
>JAQBPS010000066.1 GCA_028287415.1 Bacillota bacterium
CCATTGATGAGCCGGAAGCGAAGGATGCAGAGGCGGTGACCGTGGTTCTGCCGGTTGCACTCACCCTGTCGGACTGGGCGGAGCGGTGGCACTGGAACACCGTCGGCCTCCGCAACCCCAGCATGAAGATCGACCGGGTCGTCTACCGGCTGGGGGCTGCACCGACGCTTGACCTTTCCGGTCCGTCCGGCCAGTACTACCGGGTGGGACCACTCACCGAGAAGGACCACAAAGCTTTGCAGGAGCTTATCCGGGTGATGGAGCCCGAGTTATTTCAGAAGTATCGCCCGCTGGCTGCCAAGGAGGTAACGGTGCGGGTACTTTCGGGCATACAGGTCCCCGATGTCGGGGCAATGCCCGGTGCGAAGGTGTCCGCACGTACGCCCGAAGTGAAGTGGGAGGAGGTGAGGTACTTCCCCGACCTCTCCGTTGTCCGCCAGATTGACGAAAAGGATGCTCGCAGCCTGACCGATGGCCAACGGCTGGTGCGCCTCACCGCATCGGGGGTGCTGGAGTACCGGGCAGCTGACGCGCAGGGGACGGCGCCGGAACTGCCGCGGGCCGAGCAAGCGGCCCGGGACTGGGTGGACGCCCGGGGCGGGTGGCCACAGGACCTCGTGATGGGCTCGTACGTTCAGGAACCGGGCAAGACCACGCTCGTGTTTGAACAACGCTCGCAGGGGCCGTTTCCGGTGGAGTCCGCCGGGGGTGCTTTGACCATTCAGGTGGCGGCTGATCGGGCGGATCCGGCGGCTGACCGCATCCTCTCCCTGCGGCGGCTGCCCGACCTGGTTCCCGCCTTTGACCAGAGCATGCAGCCGATCATCAAACCGGAACGGGCCATTCAGATCGCGGCGGAGGAGTTCCCCAGCATCTTCTTTCTTGAAGCACTGAGGGAAGTGCACCTGGCGTACCTGATCGTGCCTGAGAGCGGTACCGCCAACGCCGGGTGGGTGCTAGAGCCCGTTTGGGTGCTTCAGGCGGGCGAGGAGCGGGTTTACGTGGCAGCTCTGGCACAAAGCCGGATGAAGCCGGTGAACGCCGGCCCCCACACACGCTAAGGAGCACGTAACCTTTTTGCTTGCACCAACGTTATGGAGGTGAGTGACGGGTGGATTGGGCCAAGGCTCGTGCCGTGCTGCTCATAGCCTTCACGGTAGTCAACCTGATGCTCGCTTACTTCATATGGGGACCCAGCGCCGTGCTGCCGGGCGTATCGGAGGCATCGCCGCAGCAAGTGGTCGACCAGGTGCGGGCAACCCTTGCGGAGCGGAGCATCACCCTGCCGACAACGGTCACTGTCCCCCGGACACCGGGGCCAATGAGATTTTTACACGTTGAATACCATCCTACCCCACGTTTCACACAATGGCCTGCCGAACTCTCTGATGGCAACGGCGCGCCTGTTGGCACTTCCGGTCCGAGAGGGGCGGAGGGGGTGCAAGCGCTGAAGCCGACCATTGACAAGGAGACGCAAGCGATTGTGTACCAACCGGCAGCGTCTGGCCCGGCTGCGCGGGATGTCAAGCTCGACAATCCGCATCAGGTGCAACAGGTCACCGACGACTACTTGCGCCAGGAAGCGTTGCTGCCAGCCGGCGCCGTATTCTCAGACATGCTGCCGCAGGGCGACACGGGGCGGCTCACGGTGGAGTACGTGCCGATGTTCGATGGTTACCCGGTTTTCTCCGGGTATGTGCGCGCGGATGTCTCTGCCAGGGGCATTGAGACGGTCCGGCAGTTGTGGGTGCAGCCAGGGGCGTACACGGAGGCGCCACCCAAGGCGGTCCGGCCTGCCCCGGAAGCACTGTTGCGCCTGGCCGGCCGGCTCCAGAATTCGGGCAGCAAACGGCTGGTCATTCGGGAGATCAAACTGGGCTATTACGCGAACCGCTCACTCACAGTCACCCAGGCTGACGGGGTTAACGGCTGGGACACAGTTCCGGTATGGCGAATCAGCCTCGACACAGGCGAAGTGTACTATATTAACGCATTTAACGGAGAATGGGAATCTTAGCGGAACCTGAAGGGAAATCCTGTAATCATCACGAAATGCCTTCATACATGTATCTAACTTTACACCCAGCCGATTTGCTGTAACTGAAAAGGCAATGCTACGAGGAGGAAAGTCGGTTTGGCTACGCTCACAATCAGAGGGGGCCAGCGGCTCCAGGGCACCGTGAAAATCGGTGGGCGAAAGAATTCTGTCCTGGCCCTGATTGCTGCCACCCTACTCGCGGACGGCTCAAGCCGTCTAGAGAACGTACCCCAGATTCATGATGTCGACACATATCGGGAGATGCTGGCCGGGCTCGGCGCCCGTGTTGACTGGGACCCGCTGCACAGCCGGCTCACCGTGCATACAGGCGGGCTTACGCCCCGTGAGATTCCCTACCACCAGGCCAGCGCTATGCGCGCATCGTATTATCTCCTTGGCGTGATGCTCGCTCGCTTCGGCACTGCCGACGTGCCGCTGCCAGGCGGGGACAAGATCGGGCAGCGCCCGGTTGACCAGCACTTCAAGGGCCTTTCGGCACTGGGTGCCGAGGTCTGGATGGACCGGGGCATTATGCGTGCCCGGGCGAAGAAGCTGGTCGGCACGACCATCTACCTCGACGTCGTCAGCGTCGGCGCCACCATCCAGGTAATGCTGGCTGCGGCACTTGCTGAGGGCACAACCGTGCTGTACAACTGCGCCCGTGAGCCCCATGTGGTCGATGTGGCGAACTTTATCAATGCCGCTGGCGGCCACATATCGGGAGCGGGGACGGATACGATTCGGATCAAGGGCGCTACGCGCCTTACCGGACCGACCCACACCGTGATTCCGGACGACATTGAAGCGGGTACCTGGATGATTGCCGCACTCATGACCCAGGGCGATATTACCCTGGAGAATATGATTCCGATGCATGTAACACCGATTATCGCGAAGCTGCGTGAGGCGGGGGCCGAGGTGCTCGAGGTGGGCGAGGGCCTGCGGGTGATTGGCCGGGAGCGGCCTCAGGCGATTAACCTGAAGACGCAGCCGTACCCGGGCTTCCCCACGGACGCCCAGAGCCAGATGACGGCGATGCTCAGCATTGCGCAGGGCAACAGTTACGTGACCGAAACGCTTTATGATGATCGCTTCCGCTTTGCCACCGAGTTGGCCCGCATGGGCGCCCGCATTCGCGTGGAGGGGCGCACGGCGATTGTTGAGGGGGTGCCCACCCTGTACGGCGCCCCGGTGGAGGCGACCGATATCCGGGCCGGTGCCGCACTG
>JAQBPS010000067.1 GCA_028287415.1 Bacillota bacterium
TCCAGCCCCTCTGCCAGCGCCAGCGGCGGGGTCGAGTGGACCAGAAACGTCAGCAGCAGCGCCACGCCGGCGATGCGAAAGCAAGCGGCAGCGCCTGCGGCCAATCCCGCCCTCACCGCTCCGGCCAGCAAGAGGTGGTAGAGGAGGGTGGAGAGCAGGAGCAGCCCCATGGACGCCAACAGGTAAAGCAGTGGGCGCCAGGGCAGGCGGGCGCTGAACCAGAGGAGGAGGAGGGTGCCGGCCAGGGCCGCCGCCCACGGGAGCGACCGGTTCAGCAACAGGCCGGCCATGGCGACCAGGGTGAAGATCAGTTTCGATCGGGGGTCCCAGCGCTCTGCCCAGGAGCCGCGCCGCTGGAAGAGGACCATGCCTTGTGTCCTCACGGCTGTGCCCGCCCAGCGCCGCACCTGGTCAGCACCTGCGCCGCAACGGCCGCCGGGTCCCAGGGCCGCTCCGGCATGGGCAGGCCCTCGGCGGCGAGCCGCTCAGCGAGGCGCAGGCAGTCCGGCTGCTCCAGGCCGCAGGCGGTCGCAAACGGCGCATCTGCAAGGAGCTGCTGTGGCGCCCCGTCCCCGGCCACCGTGCCCGCATCCAGCACCAACAAGCGAGATGCGTGGGCGAGCATTTCCTCTGGCCGATGGCTTACCAGCAGGATGGTGACGCCCTCCTCCCGGTTCAGCCGGTGCAGCAGGTCAAAGAGTGTGCGGCGCCCCCGGGCGTCCAGACCGGCAGTCGGCTCGTCGAGGATGAGCAGGCGGGGCCGGAGCGCGAGCACACCGGCGATGGCGACCCGCCGCTTCTCGCCGCCGCTCAGCTCTAGCGGGTGCCGATCAGCCCAGCTTGTCAGGTCCAGGCCCACGGCGGACATAGCCCAGTCCACCCGCTGGCGGACTAAGGCATCGTCCGGGGCCCGCCCCCGCAGCTGCTGGCGGGGGCCGAAGGCGACATCAGCGTATACGGTTGCCGAGAACAGCTGGTGCTCCGGATACTGAAAGACCAGGCCGATCTGGTCGAACAGATGGGGCTGCCGGGTGGCGAACGGGTCCACCCCGTCGATCGTGAGGCGGCCACCGGTGGGGGGCAGCAGGCCCGTCAACAATTGGACCAGCGTCGACTTGCCCGACCCCGCCCGGCCGGCGAGCGCCACGAACTCACCCGGCTGGATGGCGATGTTGACCGCTCGGAGCGCCCATGCGGTTCCGGATCCCTGCGGACTGTAGGAGAACGAGATGTGCTCAAGGGTTACCGGCATAGCGTTGTCACCAGCTCATCGATGGTGGGAAACGAAGGCACATCCAGGCCGGCCTCGCGGAGTTCCCGCGCCAGGGCGGGCAGGTAGGGTAGCTCCACGCCGCACTGCTCCAGGAGCTGCGGTTGTCCGAGTACATCGCCGGGCCGGCCGACGGCGTGCACCCTTCCCCCGTCCATCAGCACGATGCGGTCCGCCCCCAGCACCTCCTCGAGATGATGGGTGATCCAAATCACACCCAGCCGTTCTTGTCGCCGAATCGTGTCCAGGGTCTGGCGGAACTGCCAGCGGGCGGCCGGGTCAAGCATGGCGGTCGCTTCATCCAGCACCAGCCACCGGGGGCCGAGGGCCAGACAAGCGGCCGTGGCCAGCTTCTGTTGCTCGCCGCCGGAGAGGGCATGCACAGGGCGGTCCCGCTTCGCGGCGAGCCCCACCTGCTCCAGCGCCCAGTCGATGCGGGCAGCCAACTGCTGCCGTGGCCAGCCAATGTTGACCAGGCCAAAGGCGATATCCTCGGCGGGGGTCAGCCCCACGGCCTGATTTTCGGGGTTCTGGAAGATCATCTGGACCCGCCGGCGTAACTGGTGGCGTTGCGCCTCATCGGATGTCGCCAGTCCGTCCACAGTGACGGTCCCCCGAGCGGGCAGCAGCAGGCCGTTCAGCATGCGCGCCAGGGTGGACTTTCCCGACCCGTTGGCACCCAACAAAGCCACAAACTCTCCGTCGGCGATCGTGAGCGTGATGGATTCCAGGGCGAAGCGATGCTCGGTGCCTGGATAGCGATACCAGAGATCCTGGATGGAAATCGCCGTGTGATCAACCCCTCGCAGAATTCTCTTGCTATGTACTGCGAGACCAGATTACCATATACGATAGGTTATAGCTGCATCTATCTTCCTTTATAACTGGAGGGCGTGCATTGAACCAGAAAACGTACCTGTTGGCGTTTTGTGGCCTCGCGGTGGCGATCAACGTGCTGGGCGGTTCGGTGGTTTCCGGCCTGAAGATTCCGCTGCTGTTCCTGGATGCGGTGGGCACCATCTTTGTGGCCGTGGTCTACGGCCCGGCAGCTGGCTTCCTCGTCGGACTGATTACGAACCTCGTCCTCGGTGTGACCACCGGACCGACCAACATCCCATTCGGGTTGGTGAACGGAGCGATTGGGCTGGTGGTTGGCTACATCGCCCGGTATTACCGGTTCAATCTGGTGACGGCTGTAGTCACGGGGGTGATCCTGGCGATTGTCGCGCCGCTGATTGGTACGCCGATCGCCGTGGCCGTGTTCGGCGGGTTGACCGGCGGCGGCATGGATGTGTTTGTCCTGTGGCTGCAGAAGTCGGGTGCGGGCATCTTCGCGGCGGCCTTCGTGCCCCGGGTGATCAGCAACCTTGTCGACAAGATCCTCTGCTGCGTGCTGATCGCAGTCATCATTCAGCAATTGCCCAAATCACTGTTGGAGCGGATCGGGTACGAGGGAGGGAAGCGCTATGCAGCGTAGCCGGACGATCATTGTCGCCTCGCACTGCGTGCTGAACCAGAACACGGTGATCCCCGAGGAGGCCCGCAGCCCCGGTATGATGAAATCGGCCGTCGACTGGATTGAGCAACAGGGCTGGGGCATCGTGCAGCTGCCCTGTCCCGAATTCACATTCCTCGGGCCCGACCGCCCGGGCATGACCCGGGAGCAGTATGATACGCCAGAGTACCGCCGCCATTGCCGGACGATTCTCGAGCCGGTGGTGCAGCAGTTAGAGATTTACCACCGTCACGGCTACACGATCGTGGGGGGCATGGGCATTGCCACCAGCCCCTCGTGTGACCCGGGACGGGGCGTCTTTATGGAAGAATTCCAGGCGATGGTGCGGGAGCAGGGGATCGCGGTTGACGATTGGTGGCAGATTCCGGCCACGGCGGAGGGGCGCTTTGATCCGAACGATCCTGCCAGCCTGTTTGGCAAGCTGTCAGCGCAGAAGTAAGGGAGAGCGGCCGCGCCAGACCATGGGTCCCCTGGCTGGGGCTCTCTCCCGTCTGATAATGCGGACATGCCTGTCAGTATGATATGCTACAGGTAACCGAACCGACAGGAGAGGGTTATGTGCCGACTCAGAAAGTCACCACCTTTCTAATGTTCTCCGGCCAGGCCGAAGAGGCTATGAATCTGTACACATCTCTATTTGACCAATCCGAGATCATCAGCATTCAGCGGTATGGACTCAACGACGGTGGGACTGAGGGCAACGTCATGCACGCGACCTTTTCACTCCACGGCCAGGTGTTTATGTGTATAGATAGCAGCGTGAATCATGCGTTTGCGTTCACGCCGGCTATCTCTCTATATGTGACGTGTGACGCCGAACCGGAGATTGAGCGAGTCTTTGCGACGTTATCGCAAGATGGCGCAGTTTTGATGCCGCTAGCCGCTTATCCATTCAGTAAAAGGTTTGCTTGGGTTACAGATAAGTATGGTGTTTCATGGCAATTAAATCTTGCCTAAAGCTGACGAAAACCCACCGGTTGACCGGTGGGTTTCTCCTGCTTCAGCCGCCGAGACAATAGCCAAGGAGGGCCGTGCACTCCGCTACAGCCGTGCGCAACGATTGCGGGGCCGCATTCTCTTCCGCACTCCAGCAGGTGGCTAGCACATGTTCCACAAAGGCGCACTTTGCCAGGAACTGGTGTGACTCGCCCAGGTGCTCGGCGAAGATGGCGGTCATCTGGTCCAGGCGCTCGAAGCGATCCGCCCGGGCCCCCATGCGGAACTCGTTTTGCATGAACCGGGCGGCCCCCATGCAGGGCACACCGATCACGCCCTTGGGGCCGATGGCCTTCCAGCCGCCCTGCCGATCCTGCAGGATGTTCGTATGGTGCAGATCGCCGTGCAGCAAAAGGTGGGGGCGATCGGGCGTATCAATCTCCTGGAAGAAGCGCTCGGCCACATCGATCAGCGAAAGCAGTTCGGTGCCTACCCGAATCGCAGCCCGTGCACGCGTGAACGCCTGGCTGATCCAGTCCCGGTAGGACGGGAAGCCAGGGACTCCCTCGGCGGTGACCGGTAACGCGGCAAAGAGCCCTGCGGCAATCCGGAAGCGCTCCTCGCTGCGAGAGCGCCTTCAGCTCGGTAACGACTTCGGGGTGGAGCACGCCGATTTTCAGAGCGACCGCGCCATAGGTGGGGGATTCCGCAAAGCAGACGAGATTATAGGAGAGTCCCTCCGCGAGGCGCACGTTTGTCAAACGCCATCGATCCTGGCAGAGGGCGACGACCCGGGGTAGCTGTTCCAGCCATGCCCTGCCCTTGTCGCCAAAGACGAGCTGAATTTTCTCTGTGAACACCAGGGGAAGGTGCAAGTCAGTGCCTCCCTTGCTGGGATCTTTGGGGAGTGGAAGTCGTGGGGATACTGCAACATGAGGGGTCACTAAGCCTGGATGCGGAACTGCAGGAGGCGGTGCGCCAGTTCGCGGAGTTAAAGCGGCGATGTGCAGCGATGGTTGAAGGCATCTCACTGGAGCAGTTTAACTGGCGACCTTCAG
>JAQBPS010000113.1 GCA_028287415.1 Bacillota bacterium
CGTGGTCGCCCGGGCCGACGGCCCAGCCCGCGGCAAGGTCGGGCTCGTCAGTGGCGGCGGCAGCGGCCATGAGCCCTCTCACGGCGGCTTTGTCGGCCACGGCATGCTGGACGCGGCCGTCGCCGGAGCGGTCTTCACCTCGCCGACCCCCGACCAGGTGCTGGCGGGCGTGAAGGCGGCCGATGGCGGCGCCGGTGTCCTCCTGATTATCAAGAACTATACCGGTGATGTGATGAACTTTGAGATGGCCGCCGAGCTGGCCCAGGCCGAGGGCATCGACGTTGCCTCCGTCGTTGTCGATGATGATGTCGCAGTCGAGAACTCGACGTATACGACGGGCCGCCGCGGTATCGCCGGCACCGTCCTGGTGCATAAGATCGCCGGTGCGAAAGCGCAGGCCGGCGGCTCCCTTGCGGAAGTGAAGAGCGTCGCTGAAAAGGTGATTGCGGGCGTCCGCACGATGGGGATGGCGGTCAGCCCGTCAATCGTTCCCGCCGCCGGCAAGCCCGGCTTCCAGCTGGGTGAGAACGAGGTCGAGATCGGCACGGGCATCCACGGCGAACCCGGCACCCACCGCGAGGCGCTCCGGCCCGCCGCCGAGATCGCCACGCATCTGACCCGCAAGGTGATGGACGACCTCGGCCTGCAGGCCGGCGACGAGGTAGCCGTGCTGATCAACGGGCTTGGCGCCACGCCGATGATGGAGCTGATGATCATCAACAAGACCGTCGCCGAAATACTCCATGAGGCCCAGGTGCGGACCCACCGGACGATCGTCGGCGAGTACATGACCTCGCTGGAGATGGCCGGCTGCTCCGTCTCCATCCTCCGGCTGGACGCCGAGCTGAAGCGTCTGCTCGATGCGCCGGCCGAGACTGCTGCACTTCGTCAGGGGCGATAACATCACATGCTTGACTCACAAAGCCTGGCCACACTCCTTGGAGACATTGCCGCTGCCGTGCGGTCACAGCGCGATTATCTGAGCGAACTTGACAATGCCATTGGCGATGGCGATCACGGCCACAACCTGGCCAAGGGGTTTGACGCTGTCGCCGAAAAGGTCCTGGTGAACCCGGATCCGGATCTGGGCAAGCTGCTCCAGCAGGTCGGCATGACGCTAATCTCCACGGTGGGTGGCGCCGCAGGCCCGCTCTACGGCACCGCCTTTCTGCGTATGGCTACACAGCTCGCTGGCAAGCAGGAGATGGCCCTCGCCGACCTGCCGCAGCTGCTGGACGCCGCCATCGGCGGGATCAAGCAGCGGGGCAAGGCCGAGCGCGGCGAGAAGACGATGTTGGATAGCTTGATTCCCGCCCAGGAGGCACTGGCCCAGGCCGTCGCAGACGGCAAGGAGCCGGATGCCGCCCTGGAACTGGCGGCACAGGCCGCAGAGGCAGGCGTGGCGTACACCCGGAGCATCCGGGCGACGAAGGGCCGCGCCAGCTACCTGGGCGAGCGCTCCGTCGGCCACCAGGACCCCGGTGCAACATCGACCGCCCTGATCCTCCGCACCATTCAGAGACATATAGCCGGAAGCATCGCAGGACGGTGATATAACTATGGTGGGTCTGGTCCTTGTTTCGCACAGCCGGGAGATCGCACATGGCCTGGCTGACCTTGTCCGGCAGATGGCCGGTGAGATTCCGCTCGTCGCCGTCGGCGGCACGGCGGATGGCCGCCTGGGCACCGATGCGACCGCGGTGATGGCCGCGATCGAACAGATCTGGACGCCTGAGGGTGTCCTGCTGCTGATGGACCTGGGCAGCAGTGTGATGAGCGCTGAAACCGCCCTGGAACTCCTGCCCGGGGACCGAGCAGCGCAGGTGCTGCTGTGCGGCGCTCCCTTTGTGGAGGGCGCCATTGCCGCCGGCGTGGAGGCGAGCCTGGGCAAGAGCCTGGCAGAGGTGCGTGCCGCGGCTGACACCGCCGGCACCATCGCCAAACTTTAGGCGCCGTAGCGGCGTGGGGCCCGTACCCCGTGCCGCTTGTGTGTGCACCGACGACCGCCGTGGGGGAGGGGGAGGATCCGGCAGCGAAGGCTGGCGCAGTCGAGTTCAGGCTTGCACGCGTTCCCCAATCTACAGGAGGTAGCGACTTATGCGGAACAACTTATGGGGCGAACTGACGTCAGAGTTCCTCGGTACCGCACTCTTGATCTTCCTTGGTGACGGTGTTGTTGCATCGGCGGTGCTGTACGGCGCCTACCAGGGCCAGTGGCAGCCATCGATTCTGTGGGGCCTCAGCGTAGCGCTGTGCGTTTATGTGGTCGGCGCCGTCTCCGGTGCGCACTTCAACCCTGCTGTGACCATTGCGCTGGGGCTGTTCCGGAAGTTCCCCCCGGGCAAGATTCTGCCCTATATTGCCGCCCAGATCGTCGGTGGCTTTGTCGGCGCCGCCGTGCTGCACGGCATCATCGCACCGGTGCTTAATGTGAAGGGCCTTAACGCAGCGACGGCCCGGATCTTTTCGACCTACCCCGGCGCCGGCTTTCCGAACTTTAACGCCTTCCTGATGGAAGTTGTGCTGACGATGTTCCTCGTGCTCGTGATCCTGGCGATCGGCGATGCTCGGGCGGCCGGTGCGCCCAAGGCGGGTTTGGGGGCCATCGTGGTCGGCCTCACCGTCGCCCTGCTCGTCGGCATTGGCGGCCCGTGGACGATGGCGGCGCTGAACCCGGCCCGTGACCTCGGCCCCCGTCTCTGGATGGCCGTAGCCGGGTGGGGCGCTGTTGCGTTCCCCGGCCCCAACAGCTACTGGTGGGTGCCGATCTTAGGGCCGCTCGTGGGCGGCGGCATCCTGGCCGGGCTGGTTTACGACGGCCTGGTGGGCAGGTTTATTCCTTCGGTTGACGAAGCAAAGAGAGACGCTGCGTAAGAAGGGGGAACTTACATGCCACGGCATTACATTCTGGCGCTTGATCAGGGCACCACTTCGTCCCGGGCAATTCTGTTCGAGCGGGGCGGCAAGCCGCTCGGGCAGGTGAACCAGGAGTTCCCGCAGATCTTCCCGAAGCCGGGCTGGGTCGAGCACGACCCGATGGACATCTGGGAGAGTCAGATCACCGTCGTGCGGAACCTCTTCGCACAGACCGGTATCAAGCCGAACGAGGTTGCGGCGATCGGCATCACCAACCAGCGTGAGACCACCGTGGTGTGGGATGCGGCTACCGGCAAGCCCATCTATAATGCAATCGTCTGGCAGTGCCGCCGCACTGCGGCGCTGTGCGATCAGCTCACCGCCGCCGGCTGGACGGACCGGATCCGTGAGAAGACCGGCCTGGTGATCGACGCCTACTTCTCGGGCACGAAGGTCAAGTGGATCCTCGACAACGTGCCGGGCGCCAGGGAAAAGGCGGAGCGGGGCGAGCTGCGCTTCGGCAATATCGACACCTGGCTGATCTGGAACCTCACGAAGGGTAAGGTCTACGCCACGGACTACTCGAACGCTTCGCGGACGATGCTGTTCAACATCCACACGCTGGATTGGGACGACGAGATCCTCAGGCAGCTCGACATTCCACGGTCGATGCTGCCCCAGGCTCTGCCGTCGAGCCATGTGTACGGCCACACGTCGGCCGAGGTGATGGGGGACGAGATCCCGATCGCCGGGGCTGCGGGCGACCAGCAGGCTGCGCTGTTCGGCCAGACCTGCTTTGCGGCGGGCGATGCGAAGAACACGTACGGCACGGGTTGCTTCATGCTGATGAACACCGGCGAGAAGGCGGTGCCGTCGAAGAACGGCCTGCTGACGACCATTGCCTGGGGGATCAACGGCAAGGTCGAGTATGCGCTTGAGGGCAGCATCTTCGTGGCGGGCGCTGCGGTGCAGTGGCTGCGCGATGAGATGAAGTTCATCGAGAAGGCTGCTGATTCGGAAGCCCTGGCCATGAGCGTGCCCGACTCGGGCGGAGTCTACATGGTGCCGGCATTCGTGGGCCTCGGTGCGCCGTACTGGGATATGTACGCCCGGGGCAGCATTGTCGGGCTGACGCGGGGCACGGGTCGGGCGCATATCACCCGGGCGACGCTCGAGTCGATCGCCTATCAGACCCGGGATGTGCTGGATGCGATGCAGGCGGACTCGGGGATTGAGCTCCAGTCGCTGAAGGTGGATGGCGGCGCTGTCGCCAACAATTTCCTGATGCAGTTCCAGTCGGACCTGCTCGGGGTGCCGGTGACGCGGTGCGCGGTGGCTGAGACGACGGCACTGGGCGCCGCTTACCTGGCGGGCCTCGCGGTGGGCTTCTGGAAGGATCAGCAGGAGCTGGCTGACAAGTGGGCGGTTGACCGGGAGTTCACGCCTGACCTGCCTCAGGAGACCCGTGAGGAGATGTACGCTGGGTGGAAGCGTGCGGTGGGGCGGTCTCGCGGATGGATCGAAGCCTAGTGGGGTCAGGCCGGGCAGGGGCACCCCCTCGCCGCGCATGATACTGCGCTACGGGCAGTAGGCTGAAGTTGGGTACGCCATTTTCGGAACCGCTGTTATCGGGACCGCCTGAAAGGGACGCACCGCCCGAGGGCGACGTCAGGCGCACGAGCCCGGCAGGCTTTTCCTTTGGAAACGCCGAGAGGGGAATATGGCGGCTGGCGAAGCGGCCAACTGCCCGTACGCTCCGTCTCATGATGCGCTCGGAGGTACCCCTGTCCAGCCTGCCGGCCGCTCCTCACCGATCACTAATAGGGTGGCGCCGGGCCGCTAAAGCGGTGGCCCGGCCCTCCGCTTTCTAACATAAGGAGGGATACCTATGTCTCTGGAAGGCAAGCGAGTCGCGGTGTTGGTGGGCGATGAGTATGAGGAACTGGAAGTATGGTATCCGCTGTTGCGCCTGCAGGAGGAAGGGGCGCAATGCGACCTGATCGGCCTGGAGGCGGAGCAGCCGGCGAAGGGCAAGCACGGCTACCCGGCCAAATCCGACAAGGGCATCAACGATGTCAGTGCCGCTGACTACGATGCGATCGTCGTGCCCGGTGGCTATATGCCGGACAAGCTGCGGCGGTCGAAGGCGATCCTCGAGTTCTGCCAGGAGTTCGACAAGGCGGGCAAGGTGATCGGCGTGATTTGCCACGGGCCCTGGATTCTCGTGTCGGCCAAGTTGCTCAAGGGCCGGACGATGACCTCCACGCCCGCCGTCCGCGACGATGTGGAGAACGCCGGCGCCACCTGGGTCGACCGTGAGGCGGTGCGGGACCGGAACCTGATCTCGGCCCGCCGGCCTGCAGACCTGCCGGCGTTTTGCAAGCTGATGATCGCGGCGATGCAGGAGAAAAAGTAGCCGCCACGGGCAGCGCGCAGGAGCCCGGTCGTGCACAGGCACGCCCGGGCTCCTGCGTCTTGCCGCCTGGCATCCGTTCCGGCCAGGCGTGCATGCGGGAATCGGTGAACTAGAACAGGAGGGGGCCAGAGGTGACGTACTGATCGGGCTTCCCGAATGGTCCTGTCGTCAGCAGATGGGAGAACTGCTGCAACCGGTAGCCGTGATCCAGGGCGAAGCGGATGGCCAGATGGTTCATCCCGGGAACGCGGAGCATCGATTGGTTTGCGTGCTCCAATCCATGGCGGGCGCCCAGGGCGAGCACCGCTTCCCCATCGGCAGGGTCAAGCCAGCCGCCAAAGAGCTGTCCGTCGCTCAGGTAATAGTACCCGCACAGCTTACCGCCTCGCACGACAATGCGCCCCGGCAGGTCCGCCCAGTACCGGTGATCCACTTCCCGGCGAGTCCCTCTGACTACACTGTCGATGCGCGATGCGTCTCCCGGGTCGAGCGGCTGCGTCTCATAGCCAACGGGCGTCTCTGGCAGGCGCAGGCGCTCCGGCTCACCCCGGAAAGTGAGAATTTGCGATCCGGGCAGCATCCCGAACTTCATGTAGGTCGCCATGGCCGTGGTGTCACTTGACGCCCAGACGAAGAAAGTGGCGGCGCCCAGCTCCTGGCCCCGCTGCCACGCCCGGCGCAGCAAGGGTCCACCGATCCCCTGGTTCTTGAATGCAGGCTCCACCCAGAAGCCGGAGAGAAACCAGAGCCCGTCCCGCACGATGGCGCTCGCCTTCCCGACGATCCGCCCATCCAGTTCGGCTACCTCGAAGATCCCTGTGTCCAGCACATGCTGAAAGCCGGCAACGGCTGACTCCGGTGAGTCCGGCGGTGCGTTCGAACCCACGCGGGTCAGCATCTCATTTCGGGCCCTGATGAAGACCTGGGCGGCGCCGGGCAGATCCGAGGAAGTGGCGGATCGGTACATGACGTTTTTCATGGTAGTGTCGTCCTCCGCAGGCAGTCTCCCTCTTTGGTCGCCGCCGTGGGCCCGGAGGCTACGGGTTTCCGGGGGAAGCTTAACGCTCAGTAACAAAGCAGAGACCCGGTCCTGCACAGGCAGAACCGGGTCTCTTTTGGTCCCCTCAGTAGTCGCACTGTCCGGCAGGGTTGTCAGCCTTCGCCTGAGCGTGCACCCCGGGGCGGGTTGCCTGCCCGGCATCGCCTGGGACGACGTTGTTCGGCCCACGGGTGCCGGTCTGGCCGAGCGCAGCTGCGGACTCAGAGTCGGTGCGCTCGGGAGCGCCGGCCGGCGGGCAGGTGCGATGGCGGGGCTCGCCCATGTTGCCGTAGATGCCCACGATGAAGCGCCTCCTTCAGTGGTCGCAGATGTTCGTGCGGGGGCCAGTGGTAGCTTGCCCGAGCTGAGGTTTTCGGGCGGGGTACCTTTTCATTCGCCACAGAACGATCCTTACACATCCAATAAATGCCAGACACATTCCTTCCAAGCATGATATAATCA
>JAQBPS010000183.1 GCA_028287415.1 Bacillota bacterium
CAAATCCGCGATTGTGTCCAAAATCCGTTCATCCGCAAATCCGCGGCCATAAAAATGTATTAAGTATAACGGCACAAACGGGCCATCTCTAAAAGCGTGACCTGGCTTACCGTGGAGTCCGATGTACAGGGCCGGGTGGTAAGCCTCCTCAGGGCTCAACTCCACGAATCCTGACAACGCCAGGCAATCCTGGCGCAGGAAGAAGGCATTCACCCCGTTCGACTCGGTGCCAATCAGCGCATAGCCCAGGTCGGAGCCCAGCGCGGCCAGCGAGGCCAGGCTGGCGCCGTAGTAGCTTGTGCCGTCCCAGCGGTGGGCGGGGTTGTAGGCCATCACCCACCGGGCCGGCGGGCGGTGGTACTCGTTGTACTCGATCACGACGACTCTGGGCTTGTAGTCCGAGAGCGCCTGCCAGAGCCAGTAGTCGTTGCCGTCGACATCGATGGAAAGCAGGTCGCAGTCACGAGGCACCTGGAGGGATTGGAAGACGGCGGCGATGTTGTCGGGCGTCAGGAAGTGGTAGGCCGGGCGCACGCCGGGGTAGGCCGCGAAGTTCGACTGCAGCCTGGCGTACGCTGCGGGATCACCCTCGATCAGCACGCCTGTCCAGCCCTTGTGGGCGAGGAGATAGAGCGTGTTCGATCCCACGCCGTCGGCGGCGCCGAACTCGACGCAATGCTTATTCGTTGAGCCGATCCGGCGGAACAACTCCTCCAGGATCCCGTCCTCGCCGAACTGGGAGCAGACCTTTCGCTCATACGGGTTGATCTGGTTCCGCATGCAGGCGCACCTCCCCCGCCCCCGATCTTATTCGCGGGCAGGCGTAAAGATGCGGCCAGGTCAGTCAGCGCCCGCGTCCACGACCTCCCGGCCTCGCCGGGTCCGGGCATAGACGGCAATGCTGATCAGGGGCACGGCCAGCACGGCAACGCTCGTCGTCATCAGGGTGGGGTAGCCAAAGTGGTCGTACAGCAGGCCGCCGTACAGCGGGCCGAGCATGCGACCCAGGGTCGCCCCCGACCCGATCAGCCCCTGGAGGGAGCCCCGCCGGGATGGCGGCGACAGCCTGGCAACGGCGGCCGGAATCACCGGCCAGATGAACATCTCGCCGAATGTGAGCACGACCATGCTGGCGATGAAGAGCCCGTAGCGGTGCGACGGTGCGAGCAGCAGCGCAAACGCCACGGCAAAGAGGGCAGCGCCCATCGCCATCTGCGACGACAATGATTTCAGATGGCGGACGGCGAACGCGAGCAGCGGCTGCCCGGCAAAGATCAGCAGGCCGTTCAGCGTCCAGAGCACGCTGTAGGCCGAGAGGTCGTAGCCGACGTCCTTCATATGGACCGAGACGACCCCCTGCCACTGCACATAGACAAGCCAGCAGAGGCAGAGTGCGCTGAACAGGGCGATGATCGGCACCCACGGCACGCTGCCCTCGGGGGCCACCGGTGCCGCGAGCGTGCGTGCGGCATCGGCGCTGACGGGGATCCCGGGCCGGTCGTGGATGAACCGGAACGCAAACAGTCCGAAAATGAACAGCATGGTCGCCGCGGCGAGAAAGGCGAAACCGAACGAGCGCTCGGCGATGATGCCGCCGATGGCGGTGCCAAAAGCGACGCCGAGGTTGTTCGCGACGTACAGGAAGTTGAACGCCCGCCGACCGCCCGCCGGCCAGGCCTTGGCGGCGAGAGCATTCATGGCGGGGAAAGCCAGCGCACCGCAGAAGCCGAACAGCACCATCGCTGTCACGTACAGCGGCCAGCTGCCAAAGATGGCCGGCAGCGCGATGACGGCGGCCGCGCTGAAAAGCCCGGTCAGCATCACAGGGCGGGCGCCGAGCCGGTCATACAGGAAGCCGCCGGTCAGCTGCCCGACCGTGCTGCCCGCCGAGTTCAGAAGGAGCACGATGCCGGCGACGGTGAGCGGCTTGCCCAGCTGCTCATGGATGTAGATGGCGTTGAGGGGCCAGAGGAACGACATGCCGGCGATGTTGAGGAAGCTGCCCACCGCCAGGAGCCAGAGCGTCCGGGGGTATTCGGCAATGCGGTTGCGGATACGCGCTGCGACGTTCAAGGAAAAACCTCCGGCGGCAGTTTGGGGGCGGGTGATATCCTCCTATTCTACCATCGGACATACGTAAACCCCACCCCCCTGAAATTGGGGAAAGCTACGCCGTCCTGCCCTGCCAGTAGCCCCGGGCCGCAAGCGCCCGATTGACGGGCTGGGCAACCGCCGTTGCCAGGGCCACCTTCACCAGGTCAAGGGGCACGAACGGCAGCACCCAGCCGGTAAGGACAGCCCCGAGCGCCTTGCCGCCGACCAGCACGGCCCAACCGCCGCCACCGGCGTAGATGACCGCCAGCCCGAGCACCATGGCGAACGCGGTGCGGACCACGCTGGGCGCCTTGTGCGCCGGGGCCAGGAGGCCGATCACCAGCGCTGCGACCGGGTAGCTGAAGAGATAGCCGCCCGTCAGGCCCAATAAGACCTGGAGCCCGGCAGCGCCCCCGGCGTACACCGGCACCCCGACGGCGCCCAGCAGTACGTAGACAGC
>JAQBPS010000203.1 GCA_028287415.1 Bacillota bacterium
TCATCGCAACGGTACTAGCCATTGTAGTAGCGCTTGTCCTGTGCCGATTTGCGCCGCTGAGTGAACTGATCGAGTTCGCGTACGCACTGATACCATGATGCCAAATATTTGTCAACAAATGGGAATACACACGATGTTGTGTGCTGCCAATCACGTGCTCTCACACAGCAACAAGCGATGCATCCCCGGAATGTTTTTGTCAGTCAGCGTTGGCCATCGTGAAGTCTCCATGCATGCTATCGTGTGTGCCAGCCTCTTAGAGTTCGGCTGCGTACGCCCCAGCGAAGCGTGCAGGTGATGCATGCAATGATGATCGCCAGAGCCAACAATCGGGTGGCCCACACGCCATCGAGACCTAGCCGGTCGCACGAACACATGGGGAGGCTGGGATCAGCGGTCTATCGGATGCAACGTGATAATCAAGCATACCACATGGTCGTGTGTACTACCCGTTTCACCTCCGGAAGCGGATCTTCGGTCCAGAGGATGACCCATCGGGCTAACTCTGGTGGCACCTCCTTACCTGATACGACGGAGGTGGACTGGCCGGGTAACGACATGCTCAGGCTGTCGCTCAGCAGTGCGTCGTTGTGATACACACGCATTTCCATGTGCATGGGGATCTTGACGCTGATGTTGCCACCCTTCGCGCCATCGGGACTCGTGACGTCCATCTGCATCTGAAAGTCACCGGTTGTCTTCTGGTCAACCGGCTTCTGCTGGGCATTTAGTTTGAGAAGGAACGACTTGCCGGAGCTGACGACGGCTGTCTGCCGCAGCGAATCCCACGCCACATGGGCACCCAGGCACTCCGCCACGAAACGGACCGGGACAAAGGTGCGGTTGTCCACCTTCTTGGGTGGCACGTCTACGGTACCTTCCTTGCCGTTGACCACCACTCTTGTGGAGCCGATCCAGAGGTTGATTGTGGTGTCGCCCTTCGTCAAGCTAATCTTCTGTTCACGCTCTTCCCAGCCGACTGTGAAGCCCAGACGTTCCGCCAGGGGCCTCATGGGTACCAGCGTCCGACCGTTCTCAATGTCACCTGAAACATCGCTGGCACAGTCTCATCCGTACGCGGGCGTTGCCGAGGCGCGACTGAGCCCGGTAGTAGCCCTACCGGCCTCAACTCCACTACTTACCGTACTGCCCGGTGAGGTACATATAGGCACCGAGGGTACCATTCGCCAGGGTGACCAGCAGCCATATGACGGAGAGAATGAGGCCTGCCGTCGCAAGGCCGCTCCGCGATGACCTCAGGCCGCGAATCGAAAGCACCAGTCCTGTCACTGTGACAGGTAGCCCGATAAAGGGGAGAATCCACGCCAATAAGCTAACGAGCCCGAGTACGAAGCCAGCCGTGGCGTTCCGCTCTTGACCGTGTGAGTTCATGGCTACGGGGGACCCAACGGAATCGCGCCCGTGTGTGCGCACGTCAACGATCTGCTGTTGAACGTCGGACTCATTGCCGAATTGGTTCACTGGATACACCTCTTTCTTGAGTGCACGCCCCTACTTCGGAAAGAACAGAAGCGCTGTATATACAAATTTTTACTAATAATTCCTTTTTAATCCAAATATCAACGCGGTGTACACATTTTTCTAGTCATCGTGGTCGTTTCTCGGCAATGCTTCGGGAGCTGGTCGCACAGCACGGCTGCTGTGGTGGCCGCAGCAGGAACTCGAAAAATCGACCTATGGGCTACATGTACCACCAAAGGCGAGGGAGTGCAGGACTCACGTGGGTAGGGGTGGAGGGCGGAAGCGGCCCCGGGCGGTAGTACTCAAAAACCAAGGGCAGATGGCGCTAATGCGCCATCTGCCCTTGGTGATTCCGGAGGCTCGGATCATTTCGGCCAAAGGAGCCAGAGCAGCCCCGCGGACCCCAGCAAGATACTGCCGGCCGCGATCCCTATGAAAGCGGCGCCCATCGCCAGAACTCTTCCCGCATACGGAGTGTTCGAAGTGCGATAGGTCCAGATTCCGACAGCGACCGCCCCGGCCGCACACCCGAACTGGAGCGGCGCCGAGTTGAAAGAGGAAGGGGTCCATGCCGCCAGTTGAAAGGACAACAAACCGAGCACCGTTGATATCAGTCCTGTAAAGAGCTTTATCACGGTCGGTGCACCTCCATGTACACGGTCCCTGACCACCGGCTGCCGTCAATCAGTTCACCAGCTACTTCGACCTGGACGCGGCCCTGCTTGGCCTTTGGGGTCAGCAGGTGCTGAATCGCCGTTTCGAAGGCCGCCCGCTCGAATGTGACCGCCAGTTCCGGCACCTTGTCCCTGTTGTGATCCACGATCTCTACTGGGCCGGCAGCGGGCACCGGCTGCCTGTTAACCGCGATCGATGTCGGAACGATCTGGGCCGGGTTCACTGTGGTGGGCAATTGGATGTAAGCCGTAACGGGATCGGTCCCACCCAGCACCACACGGGTCGTGTCGAACGCCACCTTCGCTGCAAACGTCTGTGGTAGAACCTCCACGGTCTTCAACGCCGCGTTGTTGCTGTAGTCGAATTCGGTGAGGGTGCGGTTTTCGTTGACCCGCACGTAGAGCGTGTAGGGCTCCTTCCGCTGGACGATCCTCCACGGCATGGACACAGTGGCCTTCCCGCGTCGGGCAATCTGCTTCACCGTTGTTTTGTCGATGAGGGTGCCGCCGGTTTCGGGGTTGTCTAAGTAAACCTCGACGTCAAACGCCTTGCCAGCGTCCCCTGCGTTCTGTACCACAACGGAGATCTTTGCAGTCCGCCCTGCCTGCGCCTTGGCCGGACTCACAGTGATATCCTTGGGGAGAACATAGAGGTCCGTCGGAATCGACGGGAATTGCCTTAGCTGATACTGCCGCGTCAGGTAGACATTTCGGCCGAACAGAGCGCCGCCATCTCCCTGAATGGTCAAGTCCGTTACCATGAAGCGCCCACTGTAACCCATCCGCTGAATCTCCTGTCCCGAGAACATCAAGTTAACCTGGCTGTCCCCCGTCCCCAGATCGACGCTTCCCGAGGTCCAGCCGACCGCCTGACCCTTCTCGGTCAGGAGCCGGGCTGTCACCGAATAGGTGCCTGACGTTTCCGTGTGGACGCCTAGATTGACACGAAGCTGGTCGAACGACTTGTCGTTGTTCAGGTCGACACCCTGGTCGCTGAAGGTGCCGGTCAGGTAGAGCGTGTCATGCTGGAAGCTGGTATGGCTGTATGCCTGCGTTTCAAAGGCGGGCGCCTCGGCCGCGTCCATGAGGATGTCATTTTGGAAGAGCGCCACACGGTGCAGCGTGTAGGGACCTTCCGCACCGCTCGCAAAGATCCGCTTCCCGTCAAACCGGAGGGCGAAACTGGTTTGGCCCGCTGAGGTCACGCTGGCGAAACTAGTGGCGCTGTCAATGACATTCCCTCGAAGGTCAGTCAGGTCCGCCGTAAGCCGGTAGCTCCCTGCGGACTGGATTACGGCATCCGCGTTCACCCGGAGTTCATCCAGCATGCCGTCACCCGTGGTGTCGTTCCCACTGGCCGAGTAGGTGCCCGAGAGGCGTGCTGAATTTCCGCCGGCCCCGAACTCCGTGTAGGTAGTGCGGCGCCTCCCTGTCGTCGTCTCCGCTACAACCCGGATCGAGTAGTAGCCGTCAGCCGTACTGGAAACAGTAACCGAGAACACGCCCGATGCCGTTTCCTGCATGGAATAGGTCTGCTGGGCGCCGTTTGGATCGGTGACAAAGGCCGTCAGGGTGCCGCCGGGTAGGGGTTGTCCCCGCTCATCTGCCAGCAAGCCTGTTACTGTGACGGAGTCCCCTGCCCGCACGGCAGAGGTGTTCACAGATGCGGTTAGAACCGGCGCAGCAGCGTCTTCCGCTTGCATCTGGTAGGGGGCGTCTGACCCGTCGCCGATCGCCCGTAAAATCCAGGTACCAGCCTTCGGGGAGGCTACTTCGTACATCTTCGTCTGCAGCAGGGCAGTGCCCGCCGCATAGGTAGCCTTCAAAGCCTTCGCCGTGGCCGGGGTGAGGACCTTGCCATCCGGAGTCACCACTTCGAAGGTGGGGTTCCCTTCGGCATAGTTCAGACGGAAGCGGACAGAACCTACGCCGGAGACGGTAACCGACAGGGTATCAGTGTGGCCACTCGCCAGTGTGCCTTCAGCAGTGTCGATCAGGGAAGAGGGGGCAGGAGCCGGTGCTTTCTCCGGTGCGACAGCCGATTGAGTCAGTCCGGACGATGAGTTCACCAAAGGTGCAACGGGTGAGGCCATCCGGCTTAGCTGCAGGGGAGGGTTGCTTTGCTGTGCAATCCATTCAATGGCTTTCTGGGCGACCCTGAGGGAATCGTGGAGCCCGCTGTGATCCGTCGTAGTGGTAAAGTCCACGGTCCCCTGGTTCTGGCCGTCACCGTCCCACCCTGCCCATCGCCACGGTGGGGTGACTCGGTCTACAGAAACAACCCCATCGTGAGGTGGGTCGAGCCGGGCGCCCATCACTCCCAGATAGAACATGCAAAACCGGTCATTATACTTGGTCCCGGCGATGGTAAAGATCCTGCTATACTTGGCCTCAGGGGTATTGAGGACCCAGGTCGATCCCTCCTTTCGGTAGTTGAAATTCTCGAAAATCCAGACAGCTCGGAGGTCGCTGGTCATTTTAAAATGGCCTCCCACCCTGACGTCGGCACATTCCGAGCCCCGATTCGGTGTACCCAACTGAACCAGGGTGTCGATGTCCTGACGTGCCCGTATATATGCGCGCGTGTCGAGTCCGCCCTTACTGTGGGCGATGACGTTCAGCCTACTGACGCCGAACTTCTGCTCTACTTTGGGTAGTTCTTGCAGGAGGGTTTGTGCATTTGTGTCGATGCTGGACCAACCGCCTACCGCCACACGTTCGCTAGGTATGCCGATCTCATCGAGAAATGGCTGGAACTGATCCCACGCGCCCTTGCCGCTGAGAATGCCGTTGACCAGGGCGACCGGCCGCACGGCGGGCAGGAGAATGGCGCCCCAGTCTGCCTGCACTCCCCAGATCAAGCTGCCGCCATTCAGCTTGTCGATTTCGATGGAGATTTCGTTCAGCGCCGGGACAGGCAGTACTCCGAGGTCCCCAGGCTGCGGGAACTTCAACCACTCAATCGGCACCTCGTAGGTGAGGGTGGGCCACGTATCATTGCCGCTGCTCAGCGGCCGGTCCAGCTCATGGCCGTTCACGTAAACGATATCCCGTTCCGGCTGATGAGCTGTGCCTTGGTAGTCGTCGTCCACATCATAGACGCGCAGGGCCAGGAGAGCCTTGGCAGGCAGCAGCTTGTTCTTAATCAGCTTGGCCGGCGACTTCAGGTGGCCATTTGCATCCACCTCGCCGTAGTAGCGAGTGATGGGAATCCAGAACCGGTAGGGGCTCCGGTCGGCAAAGAGGTACTGGTCCAGATCCGAAAACGAGTCATGGTCGGCAATAAACACCTCATCTGCGGGAGTGTTGGCATACAGCAGGTAAGGATTGAGGCCGGAATCCCCTACGTACGAGGTTGCGGGAGCCTCATTCGTAGGGACACTGGATACTTTGAAATCCACAGAAGAGTAGTAAGCTCGCGCAGCCTGAAGCGATGCCTTCGGCTTTTGCCGTTGTTTCGGCGAATCGCCCTCCGTTTCATTGGTCGGGGCAGGAGTCGTCTCGACAGTTACCATAGCCGGATCGGGAGCCGGCGCATTCGCCGTATTCGCATTGCGGTCCCCAGCAGAAGCGACCGCTGCTCGGTCTGCCAAAGATGAGGTCGCTTCTTGAGGCTGAGCAAAGACTGGGTGCACCAGAGCGAGGGATAGAATGCCACTGATAAAGACGGAAGGCCAGCGCCGCATGTAATCAACACTACTATAAATTGGGATTAATGGATACAATACGGCGTAATTCAATAAAAACCCTGCTAACTTCGATAATTTAGAGTGCACATTTCGGGGATCGCCTAAGGAGCCTGACATCGACAGAGGAGACCAACACGGTCTGATTCTGTCTGGTCACGGCATGCTTGCGCGAGCGGCGTGTGGCAGGCGGTCCGTACGTTTTGCATCAGCCAAACAAGTATGCCTACAGAGCCCTAGCGTGCATGAGGGAGCAGCCTCAGTTCAGCTGGGAGGCGCCCAATACATGGATGGCGCAGGAACAAC
>JAQBPS010000210.1 GCA_028287415.1 Bacillota bacterium
GGCTCCAGGGCCAGGGAGCGGGCGATGGCCACACGCTGCCGCTGCCCGCCGGACAACTGATGCGGCCAGCGGTTGGCCAGATCGGCCAGGCCTACCTCCGTGAGCGCCTGGTCGGCCCGGTCGCTGGGCAGTCCCCGGATCTGCAGGCCCAGGGCGGCGTTCTGCCGCACGGTTTTCCAGGGCAGGAGGCCGTAGTCCTGCATGATCAGCGCGGTGCCGGGGCGCCGCGGCTCGGCGGGGACGCCGGCGACCGCAACCTCGCCCGACGTGGGCCGCAGCAGGCCGGCAATCATGCTCAGGAGCGTGGTCTTGCCGCAGCCGGACGGCCCCACCACTGCCAGGGTCGATCCGGCGGGCAGGGTAAAGGAGACGTCGCTCAGGGCGACCGTCTCCCGGTAGGCATAACCGACCTGTGACGCCTTAACTATTTCGCGGGCAGCAGGCTGCTGTTCACCAGCTGCTCGTACGTCGGCTTGCTCTTGATGACCTGCTTGTCTGCCAGCCACTGCACTACACTCTCCACTTCTTCCTTGTTCGGCGCCTGTGCGAACGAGAACGGAATCACGCCGTTCTGGAACGCCATCGCGGCGCCGGCAGGCAGGTTTGCCTTCTCGGTGAGAAGCTGCATGTAATCCTGTGGCTTCGCCTTGATGTCGGCGATGCCCTGGTTGTAGGCGATGTAAAACCGCTTGATGCCGTCCGCCTTCTGCTTGATCGCCGTCTCGCTGAAGTCGATGACGGACTGGGAGTAGTTCTGCTTGGCGTTCACATCGCTGACCAACAGCTTGCCCGGCTTGGCGCCCTGGGTGCTGGCCATGGTGAGCAGCGGGTCGGGCAGGGTTGCCGCCTTGATCTTGCTGCTCAGGAGCGACTCGTAGCGGACCGGGATCGCCGCCATGTTGATGAACTTGATCTCCTCCGGCTTGAAGCCCGCATCAATCAGGAGCTTTTCGGTGACATAGTGCATCATCGAATAGTTGGAGATCGCGATCTCCACGCCCTTCAGCTGGCTGATATCAGTAATGCCCGAATCCGGCGCTGCGACAATGCCGATCGGCCCCTCCTCCTTGGTGACGCCCAGGTCGATCGCGGTCATCTGCACCTTGGTGCCGGAGGCGTAGAGCGTGGTGGTGGCAATCGGGTCGGCCAGCATGCCGTCGATCTGCCCGCCCATGATGGCGGCATCGCGCTCGTTGGCCGACTTGAAGGTGATCAGCTCAACGTTGACGCCCTGCTGCTTGTAGTACCCGTTTTTCTCGGCCACCCAGAACGGCAGTCCGTCCACGATCGGCAGCTGGCCGATCTTCAGGGTGACCGGCTTGTCAGTGGGCTGGGGCGCCGTGCTCTGGGGCGGCGTATAGGTCTGGCTGGGCTTGGAGCCGCAGCCAGCTACCAGGCCAACGGCCATGACTGCGGTGACTGCGAGCGTTAACGTGCGCTTCATCGTGAGAACATCTCCCAATAGACTAGTTCAGGACAAAAGCTGTGGCCGTAAACAGGAAGTATGCGATGCTGACATAGCCGTTGATATTAAAGAACGCGGCGTTGAGCCGGGTCATATCATTCGGTGAGATGATGCTGTGCTCGTAGTGCAGCAGCCCCGCGACGAGCGCCCAGCCCGCCATGTAGGCCCAGCCCGCGGCGGACCAGCCAAGCGGGTTCAGGCCGGTGACCAGCCCGGCATAAAAGCCGAACAGCAGGGTCAACGCCACCACGCCCAGGTGGACCACCTTGGAGAGGCGCAGGGAACGGGCCAGCCCGAAGCGGGCCGGGACCGAGTGGATCCCGTGCACGATGTCGTGCTGCATGTCCTGCGTCGCATAGATGATGTCAAACCCGAAATTCCAGAGCGTTATGATTGCGACCAGTAGGAACGCCGCAACCGAGACGGTGCCCGCCACCGCCACGTAGGCCCCGAACGGGGCCCAGGCCACGCTCAGCCCCAGCCAGAAGTGGCAGAGCCAGGTGAAGCGCTTCGTGAAGCTGTAGATCCCTACGGTCAGCACCGCCAGCGGGAAAAGCTTCACGGCCAGCGGATCGAGGTTGATCGCCGCCGTCAGCAGCAGCGCCAGCGAGATGGCGATCAGCGCCCAGACATCCCGCTTGGCGACAAGCCCCGCCGGGATATGCCGGCCCTTGGTGCGCGGATTGGCGGCGTCAATGTCCGCGTCGAACAGCCGGTTCATGGCCATGGCCGCCGTGCGGGCGCCGATCATGGCGAGGGTAATCCACGCCACCTGCCCCCAGGACGGCCACCCCCTCGCCGCCACGAAGGCGCCGAGGTAAGCGAAGGGCAGGTTGAAGATGTTGTGCTCAAAGCGGACCAGTTCCGCAAATGTCTTGACCTTGGTCATCCCCGCGACCACCTAGACAGCCCCCCTGGCACGCTCGTACTCATCCCGAAGAATGGACATCACGTATACGTTATAATAGCGACCATTCGCGAACCCATTCTGCCGCAGGAGCCCTTCCTTGACAAAGCCGGCCTTCGCATAGGCACGAACCCCCGCAAGGTTCTCCTCGCTCACGGTCAGCCAGATCCGGTTGAAGTTGAACTGCTCAAAGCCCACGGCTACGGCCAGCCGAGTCACCTCGGTGCCGTACCCCTTCCCGCGGTACTCCCCACTGCCGATGACAATGGCAAACTCCGCGCTCCGGGCCACCTGGTTAAACCCGCGAAGGCTACACCCACCAATATGCCGACCATCCAGGGTCTCAACAGCAAACTCAACCGAATCCGGCCGTCCGGCCGCCGCCCCGCTCAAAAAGTCCCGGATCTCCTCCCGAGACAACCGCGCCGGTCGCATCCCCAGGTGCCGGACAGTCTCCGGATCATTCATCCAGCGTACCCGGTCCTCAAGGTCCCCCACAGGGTCAACCCGCCGCAGCCGAACACGCTCCCCAGTATACATAAGACACCCCCTTAACTCCCCCTCGCCCCCAAAAAAGGGGGGATGGTGACGTCCTGGTCCTCAGTTGCGGCCCCGGGCGGTGGCGTCCCCCACGAGCGACATCCGAGCCGTGGCTGTACGAGCAGTTGGCTCTGGAAGAGAGCCGTTTTCGGGCGGTGCGTCCCTCAAGGACGAGTCCCTGAAACCACGGTTCCCGAAAACGGCGCCCCCTAAAAGTCGCAAAGCCTACTGCCCGTAGGGCACGGATCGGCGGCGCGCAGGGGGGCGCCATCGTCCGGGGCCCCCAAAAAACTCAGAGACCATATTCCTTCCAGCGCCGACTAACCATTTCCTTAACCTCATCACTCATCACTATCTCATCAGGCCAGTCCCGCGGATGCCCCTCAGCCGGCCACTTCCTAGTCGCATCGATCCCCATCTTCGATCCGTATCGCCAAACAGGAGCAGCATGATCCAGATCATCCACAGGTCCGTCCGCAAACCATACGTCCCGACGAGGATCGATGTTCCCGGACACATACCAGAACACTTCACTATAATTGTTCAAATCAATATGCTCATCGACAACGACAATCGTCTTAGCGAGCATCATCAACCCCATACCCCACATGCCGTTGACTACCTTGCGCGCATGCCCCGGGTACCGCTTCTTGATCTTCACCAGCACACAGTTATGAAACGTCCCCTCAGCCGGCATGTTGTAGTCCAACACCTCCGGCAGGAACATCTGCAGCATCGGCAGGAAGATCCGCTCCGTCGCCTTCCCCAGGTAGACATCCTCCTGTGGCGGCTTGCCCACAAGCGTCGCCGGGTAGATCGCATCCCGCCGGTGCGTGATGCAGGTCACATGGAAGACCGGGTACGGATCAGCCGGGCTGTAGAACCCCGTGTGATCCCCGAACGGACCCTCAATCTTGAGCGGCTCCGCTGTATCGACATAGCCTTCGATAATGAAGTCGGCATGCGCCGGCACTTCCATATCGATCGTCTTGCACTTGACCAGCTCCACCGGCTCCCCCCGCAGGAAGCCCGCGAACATCAGCTCCGGGATCATCGGCGGCAGCGGTGCGCTCCCGCTGTACACCGTGGCCGGGTCGCCGCCCAGGGCGACCGCCACCGGCATCCGGTTGCCCTGCGCCGCGTCAAAATGGCGCTGGCCGTCCTTGTGCTTGTGCCAGTGCATGCCGGTCGTCTGCTTATCGTACACTTGCAGCCGGTACATGCCGATATTCCGCCCACCGGTCTCGGCGTCGCGGGTGATCACGTTCGTCAGCGTCAGGAACGGCCCGCCGTCCTGCGGCCAGGTGGTGAGCACCGGCAGCCTGGTCAGGTCCGGCTCCAGCATGACCACTTCCTGGCAGGGTGCCTTCGTGACCAGCTTCGGCTGCGTGCTCTTCGCCACATCGAGCAACTTCATGCCCTGGCCCAGCTTATCGAGCAGCCCGCCGCCCGGTCCGGGGAGCTTCATCAGGTCGCGAATCCGACCGGCGACCTCGTCCAGATCGGAAACACCCAGTGCGAGGCACATCCGCTCCAGCGAGCCGAACGTGTTGGTCAGCACCGGGAACTGCGAGCCCTCCACATTCTCGAACAGCAGCGCATAACCCCCGCCGGGCATTTTGGAGACCCGGTCCGTGATCTCGGCGATCTCCAGGTAGGGGTTGACCCGCGTCTTGATACGCTTGAGCCACCCACGTTTCTCACACGCGGCGGCAAATTCATGCAGGTCACGGAAGGCCAACAGGCCTCAACTCCTTGCGGCAGCACGCTTTGTGCCGATATTCACGTAGCAAATCTCATCACGTCCAAAACTTCCCCATACAGTGTAACAACGGCGCGAAGGGAAGTCAACGAAACCCAATAGAGGGGCCGCCCCCCTGCACATGCGCTGGGGGGCGGCCTCTGTCGGGGGCGGCGCTCAGTTCAGGTTCAGGCCGGCCGTGCCCCGCAGGACACCGCTCATGTAGATGGAGACTTCGAGCGCGCTGCCGGCGGGGAGGCCGTACAGCCCGCTGTTGAAATTGACGGCGTACTCATGGGTCGCATCATCGATCGTGATGTCGGACCCATAGACCCAGATTGTCACCATGTCGTTGGGATCGCCCACCTTGTTGACGGCGATGACGACAGACTCATCGTGGATGAAGCCGTGGCTGCAGTCGCCGTAGACAAACCGGACCGGCACGTTGGTGCCGTTGGGGACGGTCGCCGGGGTGTCGGCGCTCAACGGGGTCTTCCAGCCGACCGACGGGTCGATCGTGCAGGGCGGCACAGCACAGTCGACGAATGCGGAGCCCTCATAGTGGTAGGGCTCGGCATCGAAGCTGCTGATGGCGACGGACGTGCCGTTGGCGCTCATCAGGCCAACGCCCCCGCCGTTCTCGCTGGTGACCATCACCTTGCCGCCGAGGCCGGCAAAGTCGGTCGTCGGGAAACGGACTAGGCCGTAGGGATAGTTTGCTGAGAAGAACGAGCCACCCGACGTGCCGAATGAACAGGCGTTGTCCGGAATCACGTGGATGCTCTCTGCCGACGGCCAGTCAGCGGCAATCGCCACCGTACCCGACGGCGAGATCGCATAGACCCGGCTCGTGTTCTCGGAGCCGACGAGCACCCAGCCGCCATACGGGGCGAAGCTGTTCGGCGCAACGGCGGGCCCCTCGATCATCACGCCCGCCGGCAACTGCTTCACCATGGTGGCAACGCCGGCGGATGTAATGCGCCAGACCTCGCCGCTCTGGCTGGTCACGATCATGTCGTGGCTCCACGTGCCGACCTGGTCGAAGGTGATGCCGCTGTGGGTCGGAGACAGGGAGGGTATGGTGGTGAATGTCGTAACGGAGGAACCGTCGGCGGTCACCTTAACGACATGGGTTCCCTGAAGCACATAGATCTCATTGGCCGTGAAGCCGCCCAGGCCGGGCGAGACCGCCAGGTACTCCTCATAACAGCCGGCGGGCCGGGGCTGAAGCCAGGCGAAAAGGCTGGAGACGCCCGCACTGTTCACCGTGTACAGGGGGCGCTGGCCGTCGGGACGGCAGTAGGGTGTCACAAAGAGCCGGGATGAGGTGGCGGCCACGCCGTTCGTCTCGGTCAGGTTCGCGAACCAGGCGGGATTGGCGGCGAAAGCCTGCGTCGCAAACAAGAGGCCCGAGACCACCAGCACGAGCGGTGCCTGTATCCCCACCAGCAGCAGCGCCACAAGCTTCCGGAGCACATAGACCACTTCCCATCTATCAAGGTAGTAATACCTTTAGACAGACGGGGTGGGTTACCTTGATTTGGAAGCAGTTATCCCTCGTGGCGAATGTGCGTGCTCATCCGTTCAAACCCCTTATACCAGGTGCCCTGTGACCGCAGCGTGCCCTCGTCGCCCTCGGCCAGCATGCCGTACTCGGCACCGTTCACGCTGAACTCCTCGCGCTCACCGCCGCCGAACTCGAAGGTAACGTGATAATGGTTGTGCGAAGAGGCCGGCATATTGCCGGTGCCGCCGCTCACCGATGTGGACTGGCGCTTAGCGACAATGCGGGCCGGCCGGGCCACCTCATCCTGCCCGAGGTTCTCAACCGTGGTGAATAGGGTCCGCAATAGGCTGAATAGGATCGCCCCGCCGATCAGCACCGCGAACACCATGAAAATCCCGTTGCCCATCCCGGGGTCCAAACCCATCGGCACGCGCCATACCTCCCATAACACAAGCTGGCTGCATCTATGACGCAGCCAGGCCATGCTTTGGTTCCGTGGGTGCTGTGCCCGTCAGAACTGGAAGGTTAATTGTACCGACCGGAGCTTCGGATCGTGCAGGAGCCGCTGCATCTCGTCGAGGCTGCGGGCATCCTCCGGCAGAATTGTGAGCACCCGGTACTCCAGGCCCGTCTCATCCAGGATCGTGTTGCTGACGGTCTCGGCCAGCAGCCGGGTGGCCTGCATCTCCACCCAGAGTTCAGCTGGCATGCCATTCGTCTCAGCCCGCGGATAGATCTCGCTGAAGAACGCCTCCAGCTCCCGCCGGGCCGTAGCCAGCTGATTTTTCAGCATCAGCTGCCCCTCGGGGGACTGGAGCCGCTCGCGCAGCTGCCGCTCCCGGGCCGCGAACACGCGGGGCCATTCCCGCTCCAGGAAATTGCGGGGCACCAGGTAATGGCCGTTCCATTCAATGCCCCGGTCGGCCAGGATGGCTTCCAGCTCATCCTTCGCGTGGATCAGCTCATCCAGCTTGAAGAGCGCTACCTCGACGGGGCGGACGGCCCGCCCCCAGTCGCCCTCGGGAACGCCGAACTCCCGGGGGGAGAGCCGCCGGGAGCGGCGGGTACCCCGGACGCTGATGCGGACAAAGGCGCCGACCCGGGCGATCTCGTCGCCCAGGGTGCGGGCCTCGAGCCGCTGGCTCGTCGCGACCGCGAGGTCAGCCCACTCGGCCTCCGTCAGCGGGTCGGCCGCCGCCCACATCGCCTGCATGTCTGCGAGCACCGGGGTGCTGTCCGGCACCAGCGTGCCGTATACGTGGGCGCCGTCCAGCCCCTCCAGGGTGAGGGGCGCACCGGTAATGAGGGCTTCCCCGCCCGGGCCGGTGGCGTAGACGCACGCAGCCAGTTCCGGCTGATTGCGCACCTCGCAGCCTGGCAGGCTCCGCAGCGCCTGGAGCGCTGCGAAGTCGACCTTGCCGTCGGCCAGGCGGCCGGGGGTGAGCCGGGTGATCACCCGGATGGTTACGCCCGACCTGCGCAGCTGCGGGAGCAGCAGCGTGACGGCATCCATGCTGATGCGCGGGGATGCGATCCACAGCTCGGTCCAGGGGGTCCGGAGCATCTCGATCAAAGCCGTGCGGTGGAACCGGACCAGCTGAAACACGCCTGCACCTCCTGCTCGCCTAGGCCTCCTGAAGCATCCGGACCATGAGGGCCGCCCGCTGGGGCAGGCTGTCCACCGCAACGTACTCCTCAAAGGTGTGGAGGCCGTCGCCGACGGCGCCCAGGCCGTCGATGGTGGGGCAGCCCGCGCCGGACGTGAAGTTGCCGTCGCTGCCGCCGCCGGTACCCGCCTCGCCCACGGTGAAGCCGAGTTCGGACGCAAGCGTGCGGGCCTGCTCAAACAGGGCGACGGTCGCCTCGTTGCGCACCATCGGCGGCCGGTTGATGCCGCCCGCCACCCGGAGCCGGGCGCCGGGCACCACAGGCTGAAGGCCCTTGATGATCCCTTCGATCCGCCCGGCCTCTGCCATCGTCATGAAGCGGACGTCGATGTCGGCATAGGCCTCCGCTGCAACCACGTTCGAGCGGGATCCGCCGCTGATGACGCCCACGTTGACCGTCGTGCCGACGGCCATGTCGGTCAGCTTCTGAAGCTTCAAGATCTGGTGGGCCAGCTCTTCCACGGCGCTGATGCCCTTGGTCGGGTCGGCGCCAGCGTGGGCGGGCTTGCCGGTCACGTGCAGCTGGTAGCCGGCGGTGCCCTTGCGCCAGGTCTTGAGGGCCCCGGTCGGGGGCATGGCGGGCTCGGTCACGAGGGCGACCGCCGAGCGCCGGGCCTCCTCCTCGATCACGTCGCGGGATGCCTCGGACCCGACCTCCTCGTCGGAGGTAAGCAGGCCGACCACCTTGCGGCGGGGCTCAAGGCCGAGCTCCTGCATGCAGCGGAGCGCCCAGAGGAACAGGACAAACCCGGCCTTCATGTCCGACGTGCCCGGCCCGTACATGCGGCCGTCCGCGATCCGGATCGGGTTTTTGGCGATGTCGCCGATGGCGAACACGGTGTCCATGTGGGAGAGCACCAGGGTCTGCCCCGCCTCCCGCCCCTGGCCCCACTCGAGCCGGAGGATGTCACCCCGGTCGGCCCGGCGGAGGAACTCGGTATGGGCGCCCGCCCCCTTGAACAGCCCCTCCAGATACCCGCTCAGCCGGTCGACCGCCGCCTTGTCCAGCGAGGGTGACTCGATTGCGACAAGCTCTTTCAGGTCGTTGATGATGTCCTGCTTGTGCTCTTCCATCCAGGCCATGATGTCATGCATTGGTGAGCCCTCCTGTCTTCGGTTGGGAGTGTAGCCTTTTTTATTGACGCGGATTTGCGGACTACGCGGATTTTAAAATCCGCTGATTATCACACATGGGGAATAGAAGGGGCTCGTGAATAAATCATTTATTAGCCACGGGTTTCACGGGTTACACAGATTCGAACATAAATATATAAAAACATGTTCACTTGGCGATCTGTGTTTGTATCTGAAATCCGTGTAACCTGTGAAATCCGTGGCCATATAAAATGCCTGAGAAGGAGCTCATGAATAAATCA
>JAQBPS010000218.1 GCA_028287415.1 Bacillota bacterium
GGCCTCCTGAATGATCAGGTCCCCCTGCTTCTTGGCGTTGCTGCGCATGTCCTCGGCGGTTTCCTGAGCGACTACCAGGGTCTTGTTGATGGTCTCCTCCAGGTTCTTGTACTGTTCAAGTTTGACCCGGAGTGCCTCAGCCTGTTCCTTCAGGTGAGCGTTCTCCTTGATCAGCAGCTCGAACTCCCGGATCACCTGATCCAGAAACTCGTCCACCGCATCCGGGTTGTATCCGCCAATTACCTTCTTCGGAAACTCCTTGTTATGAATCTCCAGGGGAGAAAGCCCCATCGATGACCTGCTCCTTTCTGAGCGGGAGAGGGGCAGGGCGTAGCCCGCCCCGGCTTCGGCGAAGCGAACTTAGAGCCCGGCCTGCACCAGCGCCTGCACGATCCAGGAACCGACAAGCTGCAAAATCAGAAGAAGGATCATGGGCGAAAAATCCATGCCCATGCCACCCCCGGGAAGGATGTTCCGAATGGGCGCCAACATGGGCTCGGTGGCCCGGTAGACGATCTCTTCCAGCCGGTAAAACCAGCTGTTACCGCTGGTGCGATACCGCGGCCGAAACCAGGACATCAAGATGCGCACCAGAATCAGCGCGGTCAGGATCTGGAGAAAGATTCTGAAAGCACTCGACAAGACACCCATTCGGCTGGATCCCTCTCCTCATGTGGTCTCCGGTTCGTGCGCTATTTATTGCGCCATTCGAACTTGGATCGCCCCTCGCCGGCGCTCCGCTCCCGTTCCGCGTCCGTGCGCCGACCGGTGGCCCGGAAAAGCAGATCGGTCTCTTCCCTGGTGACCTGGCTGGAACTGCGGGCAGCGGCAGTCTCCTCGCGCATCGAAGAGCCCGTCAGCTTCTCCAGAATGCTGGGCGGCAGGTCGACCGCGCCGCCGCCAATGGCGGTGCCGGTGAGACCGCGGCCCATGGTCGAAATATCCACGCCCTGAGGCGCAAAGAAGAAGATGCCCGAGGCCACGCGCTGGGTCTCCCCACCCAGGGCGTAGATAGCACCATTCAGGAAATTCAGGATCTTCTGAGCCAAGTCCTTGTCAAGCGATTCGAGGTTCAGAATGACCGGGCGGCGAGCCCTCATCTGATCGACGATCGTCTGGACTTCCTCGAAGGAGCGGGGCTCCACGACGAGGACCTTGAAAGAGGCCTGCTTCTGCGGCGCCGCGGTGATCGGAACGACAGGGGCCCGCCGGTCAGCGGGACGCTTGATTTCCGCCTGCCAGTCCTCCGCGGGTGCGGCCTCTTCCTCTTCTTCTTCGTACTCGTCTTCCTCCGGTCCAAACCCCAGGTAATCGGCGAGTTTGTTCCAAAGGCCCTCCTTCTTAGGCATAACCTGGTCCCTCCCTGACGGTGCATAAAAAATGTTGCAAGGTTACCGGGGCTCCCGGGCGCCAAAGATGGCTGTGCCAACTCGCACCAGGGTCGCTCCCTCTTCCACAGCTACTTCAAAGTCCCCTGACATGCCCATGGACAACTGCTGCAAGTTTACGTGCGGAAGTCCCAGCGTGCCAAGTTCCCGGGCCAGTTCCCGCAACCGCCGGAAATGCGGCCGGGCCAGCTCGGGGTCACTCGCATGCGGGGCCATGGTCATGAGCCCCTGAACCTGCAGGCCGCCCCCCTGGCTGATACGGCGGAGAAATGGTTCCAGTTCCGCCGGGGCGATTCCGTGCTTGGACTCCTCGCCGGATACGTTGACCTGCACCAGCACGTTAACGGGCGCCCCAAGGCGCTCCGCTTCCCGGGCCAGTGCCTGGGCGAGCGAGTCGCGGTCCAGGGAATGGATCAGGCTGGCCATCTCCACGGCGGGTTTGACCTTGTTGGTCTGCAGGCTGCCGATCAGGTGCCAGGTGGCCCTCCCCCCTAAGGTTGGCCACTTTTCCTGGAGCTCCTGCACCCGGTTCTCGCCAAGATGGTTCAGCCCGGCCGCCAGCACCTGTTCAATCTCCGCTATGGTGTGCGTTTTGCTCACGGCGATAATGGTGACAGCGCTGGGATCGCGGCCGGCCCGGCGCGCCGCAGTTGCGACTTGTTGCCGGACCATTTCCACGTTCGATAACGGGTTCGACACCAAAATCCAACTTCCCTTCCGATTTGAAGGCAGAATTTCCAATGGCCCCAGCTTACGCTTTCCAGATCATGCAAAAGTCGAATTGCTCCGGCTCAGCGCATCGCTCGGGGCGCCGTCCGCAAAATGCGGGTCGCATCCGGCAGGTCGGTTTCCAGCACAACCTCCTGCTCATTGCCCCCAATCACAGGGGCGGGGCGGAACTCGGGCTGCTTCCCATCCCAGATCCAAACGCCCTGGAGGCCGTCCCGCACATCGACAGCGGAGCGGGGGACCACCTTGCCCGTGTAGTCGGCCAGCACCAGCGAGAGCTGTAATTTGCGGCGCCCGATCAGCTCCTCGGGGAACGCCGGCGCCGACAGGTGGAGCAGCACGTCGCTCCCCTCGGGGACCATGCCGGTGATTTTCGCCGGCAGCAGCCCGTCCCGCCCGGTGAGGCGGATTTGCACCCAGCTCCCGGCGGGCAGGCCTGCCACGATATCAGCCGGAACGACCAGCACGAGCCCCGGGCTGATATTATCGACGATCTTGAACAGCGGGGCGCCCGCCGCCACCTGTCCCGCCCCCGTGTTGCGCAGCAGCGGCACGGCAAGGGTGCGGAACCAGGAGGGCCTCCAGGCATCAGCGCCGGACGGGCTGAGGGCCTCCTCCAAACCGTCCACATGGTAGATGAGCACGCCCGCAGTCTCGGCGGTGACCGTTCCGTCGCGCATGGGCACCGTGGCCGCCAGCGCCCCGCCCGGTGGTGCAGTTGCGCCCGGCGCCGGACTCACCGCACCGCCGTTCAGCTGGCGGACCACGTCCGTCTGGCGGGCGGCCGTGGCATCCAGCTCTGCCTGAAGGCGGGTCGCCTCGGCGGCATCACCCTTCGCCTTTGCCTGGCTGCGGCTGACGGCCAGCTGGTACAGCCGGGCGTCCAACTGGCGGACCGTCTCGGCGAGCGCATCGCGCTCGGCGGCAGCCAGGCCGCCCGGTTCGGTCCCGGGCACCGCCGCACCAGCCGCCGCCGCCGCCGCCGACGCACCGCCCGGCCCGATTCGCACCACCGGGGTGCCGACCCGCACGCGCTCCCCCTCAGCGACCAGCTGGGACACACCGCCGGCGATGGGCGCTGTGACGACCTGCTCGCGCCGTACCACCAGCGCATTGGTCAGCACTGACTGCTCGACCGTGCCATGCTTGAGCGGCACGGTGGCCGTAACAGCCGGGGAGGGCCAGAGGCGGTAACCGAGGAAGAGTGCGCCGGCGAACCCGCCCGCTGTGAGCCCCGCGATCAGCCAGGTGCGCCACCAGCCGCGGTTGGGCGGTACCGGCACGATGCGGCGGCGGACGGAGCGGATCCCGGTGCGCCGGATTCCCCGAACCCGGCGGCTTAAGGCAAGTCGGCGTGTTCCCATACTCATCACCTTTTGCCCGTTGCCTTCGGCGCAGCCGCAACGCTTCCCTGCTCAGACCAGCGCGATCACGGCCGCACCGCGCCCCGCGGCGCCCGCCTCGGCCCGATGCGAGAAGAGCCGGTCGACGCCGCAGGCGGTGCACGCAGCGCTCACGCTCACCTGCGCGACCCCGGCCTGGCGCAGGTCCCGGCGGTTCGCCTCCCAGAGGTTGAGCAGATACTTGCCGGGCGCCCGCCCCGGCGCCAGCAGTTCCCCCGCAAAGTCGCCATAGTATGTGCGCAGGGGCTCGGCCACAGCATCGTCGACCTCGTAGCAGCACGGCCCGATGGACGGCCCGACCGCGGCCAGCAGATCAGCCGGACGGGAGCCGAAAGCTTCAGCCATTGCGGCGACTGCCCGAGCGGCAACGCCCGCCACCGTCCCCCGCCAGCCAGCATGCACGGCCCCGATCGCCCGCCGGACCGGGTCATACAGAAACACCGGCACACAGTCAGCCGCCGTCACGACCAGGGCCAGCCCCGGCCGGTCGGTGATCAGGGCATCGCAGTCGGGCACGAACCGGACCGCATCCGGCCCGGGCGCCTCCTCGCCGGTCACCGCGACCACCCGGTTGCCGTGCACGAGCCCGGCCATCACGGTGCGTTCCATCGGCAAACCGAGCAGCGCGATGCTCCTGCGCCGATTCTCCACCACGTTAGCGGGCTCATCGCCCACGGAATAACTCCAGTTAAGGCCGCCCTGCCATTGCGGGCTCACGCCGCCACGGCGCCCTGTAAAGAATGCCCTGACCCCACCGGGCGCCTCAAGCGCCGGCATCGCCAGGACCGCAACCCCATCCTGCTCCCGCCACGCAGCCGCATTGGACAAGCTGTTCGCCCCCTGTTCTTTCATTCTAACAAAATGCACCAGGACGCGAAACACGGGCGGCCTGAAAAACAGGCGCCCGTGTCCAGGATGATGATAAAGTCGCTGGGTAAAGAGCCAATAGCTGAGAGCGCTTACCGGGAAGGCAGGCAGCGCGACTACGGCCGGCCGCTCCAGCAGTGGGCACAATTGTTGCGCTGCGCCCTCGCAGCGAGCCTGCCCGGTTGCCCGGCTACCCTGCTCGGCTGCCCGATTCCCTGCTCGGCTGCCCGATTCCCTGCCCGGCTGCCCGATTCCCTGCCCGGCTGCCCGATT
>JAQBPS010000351.1 GCA_028287415.1 Bacillota bacterium
CGTTTCCGTCAAGCGTTGTGGGCTTAACACGGTAACGGTGGGGGTTTGTCGAGGCGACCGGGGGCTGATCGCGACCACTATAGGCGGGGCGTTTGTTCCGCCGCCGATAGGTGAAAGGGGGGCAAGCTCAAAACGCCCCATACACTGCGATTTCAGCGTGTGGGGCGTTTTGTGCGCAGTCGCAGAGCGCATGCCCCCCAGTCGCCTCGTCAAACCCCCACCGTTTCCGTGTTAAGCCCACAACGCTTGACGGAAACGGTGGGGGTTTTCCTTCGGCTCGTGACGTCATGGCCGTCACGAGGGCTTCTGTTTTCCCTGGCCAGTGAGCAGCGGGATCCGTGTAACAAAGTCGCGATGACGCGCGAATGTTGTACGTCGCGAGTTACAAACATAATGTGCACAGCTGTGGATAACGTTCGGGTGCGCGCGTTGACAGCCCCATACTCGGGTGCTACACTGGGTGGGGTTTTCGAGGGAGTTTTGGCCAGCCCTTAGTGGCTCGGCCTGTTTGTTTTGGGGAGGTGCCCCTATGCCGGCGGTTGTGGTGATGGGAGCTCAGTGGGGCGATGAGGGCAAGGGAAAGTTCGTCGATTTGCTGGCGGCGCAGGCCGAAGTTGTCGTGCGGGCGACCGGCGGGGCGAACGCCGGCCACACAGTGTGGGCGAATGGACAGCAATACAAACTCCACCAGGTCCCTTCGGGCATTCTCTACCCGGGCACGCTGTGCGTGATCGGGCATGGCGTCGTTTTGGATCCCGCGAAGCTGATTGAAGAAATGGAGTACCTCCAGGCCAAGGGTGTCGATCTCGCCAATCTGCGGATCAGCGGCGGCGCCCACGTCGTCTTCCCATACCACCTCCGCCTGGACGAGGCCGAGGAGGACCGCAAGGGCGCCAACAAGATTGGTACCACCCGCCGCGGCATCGGTCCGGCCTACATGGACAAGTTTGCGCGGGTGGGTATCCGCCTGGTGGATCTGCTCGACAAGGACGAATTCCTCCCCAAGCTGACCGCACAGGTGGAGGCCAAGAATCAGCTGCTCGACCGCGTTTACGGCATGACCGGATTCAAGGTGGAGGAGCTCGCTGAGTCCTATCTGACCTATGCGGAGCGGCTCCGGCCATACATGGCGAATACGGTCGAGCTGGTCAATGACGCCATCGACGACGGTCGCAACGTGCTGTTCGAGGGCGCACAGGGGCACCTGCTGGACATCGACTTCGGCACGTATCCGTACGTCACGGCCTCCCACCCGATTGCAGCCGGTGCCATCATTGGCGCTGGCGTGGGGCCGACCAAGATCAACAAGGTGCTCGGCATTGTCAAGGCCTACACCTCGCGGGTTGGCGAGGGGCCCTTTCCGACCGAACTGTTTGACCAGACCGGGGATGCGATCCGGGACAAGGGGCATGAGTACGGCACAACGACCGGCCGGCCCCGCCGGATTGGCTGGCTGGACCTGGTCATGGTGCGGTTTGCCTGCCGGGTGAGCGGCATTACCGACCTGGCCGTCCCACACCTGGATACGCTGGCGAAAACGGGCGTCGATACGCTTAAGATTTGCGTCGGCTACCGCCTGCCGGACGGCACCGTCACCAAGGAGTTCCCCGTCGGACTCAAGGCGCTGGGGCAGGTGTCGCCGGTGTATGAGGAACTGCCGAACTGGGAGTGGAATGATTCCCTTGCCAAGGTGAAGCGGCTGGCGGATCTGCCGGAGGGCGCTCAGCGCTATGTCCGGCTGATCGAGACCTACACGGGTGTGCCGGTGAGCATCCTGGGTGTCGGCAGTGAGCGCACGGAGGCCATCTACCGCACGGAAATCTTTGGTGCGTAAAGCGCCGTCAGGGCGTGCAGGGGCGGGCTCACGCCTGCCCCTGCAGGCTGCTTGTTTCAAGCTTGCAATAGCGAGGGTGCGCGGCTATAATAAGCTGTGCAGCGAGTTGCGGGTGTAGTTCAATGGTAGAACTTCAGCTTCCCAAGCTGATAGCGGGGGTTCGATTCCCCTCACCCGCTCCAAACCCGGCAACGGAGACAGCAGTGTCTCCGTTTTGCTTGCCGATGTAGCTCAGTTGGTAGAGCAGCTGATTCGTAATCAGCAGGTCAGGGGTTCGAGTCCCCTCATCGGCTCCAAATTGCCCCGAGGTCATTGACCTCGGGGCTTTTGCTATTTAGCTGCAGATCGACAATAACCGGCAGAACTCGCAAAAACCCTATGGTACGCTGGCAATGGGATAAATCCCATATTCTTCCGAACGGGGTGACCACATAGTGAGACCACAGTCATGGTCCCGTGTGCTGGCCGCCCTCATGGTAATCACGGTCTGGCTCGTGTCGCTGGTGAGCGAGCCGGGATTCGTGGAGGGCGCGCCTGCCGCCAAACCGGAGGTGCCGAATGGTTTTTGCGAAAGCCGACTAGAAGAGAGAGTCTTCGCGTACCAGCGCCGGCAGACTCGCATGGAGCAATCCCGCAGCGCGCAGCAGCGGGAGGACGACCGTCGAGACCAGGCGGTACTGCTGGAGCACAACCGGCTCCTGCGCCAGGAGAAAGCGCTGCGCACCCTGGCGACAAGCCGCATCGAGGACCTGGTGCCGGAGCGCTACCAACCGCTTGTCCTCGACGCGGCCGGGCGGTTCGACATGGACCCGCGCATGGTTGCGGCGGTAGGCACGGTCGAGAGTCAGTGGTACGAAAGGGCGGTTGGCACACACGGCGACAGCGGGTTGATGCAGATCCTGCCCTCCACCGGGGAATGGATCGCCGGCAAGTTCGGGCTGGCGCAGTATGACCTGTTCGACCCGGTGACCAACCTGACTATGGGTGCGTGGTACCTGCACGTGCTGCATGCGGAGTACGGCAACTGGCCGCAGGCGCTGGCGGTGTATAACGGGGGTCCCCGCGCCGCATCTCTGGGAGCCGACTATCCGTACACGAAGCAGGTCATGCGGGTGTTCAACGACCTGGCACCTTGACCGCTGGCATGCGGCACAAGAGAGCCGCACCCCGGATCCGGGCTGGCTCTCTTGTACTGCCCAAGGGCTAGTGCAGGAAGTTACGCGGGTTCTGAGCCGTGCCGTCCACGATCACCTCAAAGTGAAGGTGCGGCCCCGTTGAGTGTCCCGTGGTTCCGACCTGGATCACAGGGGTACCCTGTGCAACGGTGTCACCGGTGCTCACCAGCAGGACGGAAGCGTGGGCGTAGCGGGATTTTACGCCGCCCCCGTGGTCGATGATTACGCAATAGCCATACCCGCCATCCCAGCCGGAAAAAACCACCGTGCCGGCCCTGGCGGCTACGGCCTGTGTCCCGATCGCTACCGCAATGTCGATGCCGGTGTGGAAACCGCCCCAGCGCGCACCGAATTCGCTGGTGATTGTGCCGCCGTTGATCGGCCATCGCCAATTGCTGTCGCCGGCTGTCTTCTCAGTCTCAGGCTGTGGCGTACTCACGGCAGCGGGGGCAGCGCTGCGCTCCCGTGGTGCATCGCCGCGGCTGGCCACGAGGGTGCGGGGCCGGGCCTGCGCATCGGGCAGCAAGAGTGTGCGGCCTTCCGCCAGCACCGCTTCGGCGCTGAGCCCGTTCGCAGCCTCAATTCGCTCCAGTTCGGCCCCATACTGCAGAGCGATCTGTTCCAGGGAGTCACCGGCCTCAACCGTGTATGCCAGCCCATGAAACCGTTCCACGACCTGAAGCGTCTGACCTGGCCGCAGCAGTTCAGGATCGATCGCTGGGTTGAGTGAGGTGAGGGTGGCTGTGTCGGTGCCGAGCGATTCGGCAATGTCCCAAAGTGACTCGCCTTCGCGAACGGTATAAGCATAAGCTTTTGGTTGAGCGGCACCAGTCGCCGCAAACAGTTCACGCCCACCGCTCCGCACGGTGACATACGGCCCATCGGCCGTCACGCTGGCGCCGTCAATCATTGGTGCCGGCGCCGACGGCATGGGGGGCATGGACGGCCCCGGTGTGAGCGCGACGGCACGACCCGCTGCGACAGCCGTTGCCGGTTGCCTCCGATGCAAGGGGAGCCCAAGTGCGCCGCCCACAAGCAGACAACTCATGACACCAGCAGCAGCCCGCCGATAACCGCCAGCCTTGTTACCCCGAGTAATCACAAATCCCCACCTCGACATCTGTTGTTCGTGCAGGAGGAAGACACTTGTCGCCTCACCGCCGTTTCCCAGCATAAGTTGACAGAATCAGGTTGCAGGCTGATTATGCCCTGGATTACGGTCAACCAAACCACCGTAAGATAAATGTGAAAGACTAAACATTTTGCTTACGTGAGGTTCCCCCGTAACATGGTGAATCGCGATCGAAACGCCCTGGAGCCGGTGAACTGCGACCGCTGGAAAGACCACCACCTGTTTATATGATTGGGTGACGTTTGGTATGTACGCACCAGGAGTGGGAAAGTATAGAAGCGGTGGCGTATAATAGCTCGTCTTGCGCAGGAGGAGATACAGAGTGTTTGGCGAAATCTCGTTAAACCCCCCTGAATCAACGGGCACACGATCACGTAGCCGAAGGAGGGAATGGGATGGAGAAGCCGAAAGAGGCCAGAAGCAAAGCCGAAGCGATTCGCTCGTTCCTCGAGCATCATCAGCCCAAGCTTCCGGAAGCCCGGGGTTTCCTTCAGTTCCTCCTTGCCAAGGAAGAGATTCTCCGTTGCCTGGAGCTCGTGCCTGACATCAGTGACTGCCAGCATGCGATCCTGGTTTCGGCCAAGGGTTCCGGTGCGTGGCCTTTCTTTTACCGCCGGGGGGACCGTTTCTTTCACAAGACTTCGCAGGCCGTGGTAGAGCTGATGAAACACGTTCCTGACAAAATCTATGTGTGCCTGTCTACGACACCACCTGAATGGTCCGCCGAGCGGCAGGAGTTTCTCGACACCCTGTCTCAATGGCATGACGATGTATTTGCGGAAGAGGTTGAGAAGGTTTCAAAGCGGCAGGAATTGTTGGACCGTATCGACAAAGCACTCGCAGACGGTGATCGCGGTTCGTTCGAACAACTGACCTCAGAACTTCGGCTCCTGCGCTGACGTTCCGCGTGTTGTAAAGACCCATCCCATTTCGGGATGGGTCTTTATTTTTGGCTGGGAGTGCCACAACGACCACCTATTGTAGGTGGTCGTTTTATGTAAACTAGATGTATGCTAGAAAGGGCAGCCGCATATACATCATCATCGCAATCTACGGGGGTAAGCATGAACATCTCCACAAGCACCCTCCCTCGGTGGCTGCTCGCGTTGGTGTCCGTGCTGGTACTGGCGGGCATTGCCTGCTGGTATTGGCCGCAGCCGCGCAGTGCCATGTACAGCATCTACCGGGAGAGTGGGAAGTCCAGGACCCTGTCCGCTTTAGCCAACTATGAGACGAAGAGCAGCCAGCATTTCGTCGTATACTTTACCAGTAGTGATCAGAATGTCGCCGACATGATTCTCGAGACAGCGGAATCAGTCTATCAGCCGGTTGTTAAGCAAATGGGTCATGAACCGGGCGGTAAGGTTCCCCTCGTTGTTTATGCGAGCCGCGACGATCTCCGGCATGCATTTGGCTGGGGCAACAGCGAGAGCGCCGTCGGCGTATACTGGGCCGGCACAATCCGGCTGCTGTCGCCCAATGTCTGGATCCATGACAAGCGCCCGCCCCAGCAGCAGCAGGCTTATGCCAAGGTCAACCCGATTGCCCATGAGTTCACGCATTACCTGCTTGACTACATGACGAATGGGAATTACCCTCGCTGGTTTACCGAGGGTCTGGCCCAGTGGGTTGAGCACAGGGTCACGGGCTACCTCTGGATCGAGGACAGCAATAAGCTTGATCAGAAGCTTTATAGTATGGACGATCTGAACTCGCGCTTTGACGGTCTCCCAAATCAGGCACTGGCCTATCGGGAATCGTATTTGATCGTGGACTATATCGCCCAGACACAGGGCGATCAGGGAATCGCCAACCTGGTGCAGCAGCTGCAGGCGGGTCACAGCTTTGCAAGTGCCGTGCAGCAGGTGGCGGGGCGTTCTGAGTCAGCCCTTTATGATCAGTGGTTCCAGTGGGTGCAGCAGCACCTGAGCGCGCT
>JAQBPS010000226.1 GCA_028287415.1 Bacillota bacterium
CGAAACTCTTTCAAGTGAGCCGCGACTACGCCATGGAGCACATGAGCGAGCTGGTCGATGAGGCGCTCCGCCGCCGCACGTTGCCCCGTGAGACGGTGGTGGACTACTTCCATCACATCCGGCATCACTTCACCGAGGACTATCGGCGCGGCCTGCGGACTTATTATCAGCTGGCCCATAAAATCGGGGAGCTTGATTCGGTTCCAGACCTGCAAGTGTGGGAGGGGTAAGCAGTGTCCACGAGCACGTTAACGGATATTCGTCCGATTCTAGACAAGCGGCTTTCCGGCGGCAAACTGACCCTCGAAGAGACGGTCCAGCTGCTTGAGAGCAAGGACCTGCTCACCCTCGGCCAGGCGGCTGACCAGATCCGCCAGCAGATGCACCCTGACAACCGGGTCAGCTTCGTGATCGACCGGAACATCAACTACACGAACGTCTGCGTGGCACAGTGCAGCTTCTGCGCCTTCAAGCGTGACGTGGGCCATGAGGAGGGGTACACCCTCGACTGGCATACCATCGATCAGAAGTGCCAGGAGCTGGTCGACCAGGGCGGCACCCAGGTGCTGCTCCAGGGCGGCCTGAACCCGGCCCTGAAGCTGCCCTACTATCAGGAGCTGATCAGCCACATCCAGAGCCGCTTCCCACAGCTGGTCGTCCACGGTTTCTCGCCATCGGAGCTTTTCTACCTGGCGAAACTCTCGAAGCTGTCGGTGATCGACACCCTGCGGGAGTTGCAGGCGGCGGGCCTGCGCAGCGTTCCGGGCGGCGGCGGCGAGATCCTCGTCGACCGTGTGCGTAAGGTGATTGGCAAGGGCAAGGTGCTGACCGAGCAGTGGTTTGAGGTGATGGAGGCGGCCATGCAGCTGGGCATGAACACATCGGCGACGATGATGTACGGCCACATCGAAACGGTTGAGGAGCAGGCGATGAGCCTGATCCGGATCCGTGAGAGCGGGGAGAAGATGGGTGTGGGCTACGGCGCCTTCATTCACTGGGACTTCCAGGCCGATAACAACCCGCTGGGTGTGGAGGTGCTCGCCAACCCCGAGCACCGGCTGGGCGACGGTTTTGACTACCTGCGGTTGATGGCGGTGGCCCGGCTCGTGCTGGACAACGTCAAGAACATCCAGTGCTCCTGGGTCACCCAGGGGCCGAAGATTGGCCAGATCTCGCTGCGGTTTGGCGGCAACGACTTCGGCGGCACCATGATGGAGGAGAACGTCGTCTCGGCGGCGGGCACCACGCACATGGTCACCCCGCCCCAGGCGGCGGCCCTGATCAGGCAGGCGGGTTTTCACCCGGTCCAGCGGGACACCTTCTACAACGTTGTGCGTGATTTGGCCTGAACGCCCCGGGCCGCCTCGCTGTGAGGCGGCCCGTCTCTGTCAGAATGGGGAGTAAGATGATCAAGCTGTTGGCACTCGACCTGGACGGCACCCTGCTGGACGCTGAGTCCCGCTTCTTTCCCGGGGTGCATGAAGCGGTGATGGCGGCCCAGGCGGCAGGCCTGGAGGTCGTGCTGGTGACCGGGCGCTCCTGGCGCGGGGCCCAGCCGTTCTACCAGGCGCTCAGCCTGAAGGGCCGGGCGATCTGTTACCTGGGCGCGCTGGTGGTCGACGGGCAGACCGGGGCGATCATCCGCCACCGCCCGCTTGTGGCTGAGGCCTGGGCGCAGTTGCGCAAGCTGGCCCTGGCGGAGCAGCTGGCGGTAACGGCCTGCGTCGGGGCGGACGCGGCGGTGGAGGAGGGCGTGCTGCCCGCCCGGAACCTGCTGGCGGCGGACACTGCCATTGCCACCCGCAAGGCGGACGATTTCACCGCGTGGGAGGCCTGGAACCCCTACACGGAGATCGCCCCGGACCTGGCCGCCGCCGAGGGTCCGCCAACGATGGCAGCGATCTACGGCGACCGGGCCGTGCAGCGGGTGCTTGCGGCCTTCCCCGGCGGGCTGCCGGAGAGCCAGTTTGACCTGACGGACAAGATCCGCGGGGAAATGGTGCTCCACGTCTGGCATACCGACGTGGACAAGGGGCGGGCGCTCGCCGCGTACTGTCGCTACCGAGGGGTTCTGCCGGCGGAGGTCGCAGCCTTTGGCGATGCGCCGATGGACCTCAGCATGATCAAGTTCGCCGGGCTGGGCGTGGCCGTGCCGGACGCCCACCCGGCGCTGCGGGCGGCGGCCGATCTCGTGGCCGGCCCTGCCGAAGCGATCCGCCACATTCTGCAAGAGCGGGGGGAGACCGCATGAGCCGCCTTACCATCATGCCGATATTCGCACACCCGGACGATGAATCTTTCGCCGGCACCGGCTCATTGATCAAGTACATCCGGGAGGGCGTGCGGGCCGTCCTGGTCTGTGGTACAAGGGGCGAGCGGGGCAAGCCGGGGGAGCCCCCCGTCTGCACGCCCGCGGAACTGCCGGCGGTCCGCGAGCAGGAGATGCGGGCTGCCGCGGCCGTCCTCGGTATCGATGAGGTGCGCTTTCTCGGCTACCGTGACAAGGAGTTGCCCGACGCCAACGTGGCTGAGGCGGTTGGGCGGATTGTGCGCATCATCCGGGAGGTGAGGCCGCATGTGCTCTACACCTTCCCACCGGACGGCCATTCGGGGCACCCGGACCATGTCGCCATCAACAAGCTGGCGGGCATCGCCTTCCGGGCCGCCGGCGACGCTGCCGCCTACCCGGAGGCCGGTCCGGCCTGGCAACCGGCCTACCTGTTCTGGCACATTCGTGAGGGCATGACGCCAGAGCCGGCGAATGCGGAGATATCAGCGCCCGGCGTTGTGGAGACGGTGGCGGCGGCGCTGCAGAGCCACCGGACGCAGCATCTCTCGATCGAGCGGGTATTCCGGCACTACGACGTGGCGTTCATGAAGGAATGGTTCGAGCATGACCGCTGGCATCTGGCGGATGCGGCCGTGCCGCGGCCTGCCGGCATGATGCACGACCTGTTTGCGGGGGTCAGGTAGCATGCTCGGGCGCCGCTTGAAGCTCTGGGCCGGGCGGATGGCCTTGGCCCGCCGCCTGGAGCGGGCGCTGCCGCCGGCGGCACTG
>JAQBPS010000227.1 GCA_028287415.1 Bacillota bacterium
CGTGGTCAGCCGGTTCGCTTCGGCCAACGCCGCAGGCCAGAGGTTCAGGCCGACTCGCAACAGTTGCCGGCCCGTCTTGGCCGTCATCGTCCTTGACTCCTTCCCCAGCTTGAAGGCACGGATCTCGCGGTCCGCTTCGATCAACCCGGCAGTGTCATGGCACGCAGCCGCATCGCAGGCATGCAGCAGTGCGATTCCATCGGTCCAGGCGACCTGCTCGAGCAGGTTCTCCAGGTAGTCGGCCAGGGTCGCCGGGTCATGGACCAGCTTATCCTGTACGAAACTCTCCAGCGCCTGGGAGAACGAGAAGACCCCGATCGGAAAGAACGAGTCCCCCAGTTGAAGAGCCTGATAGAGCTCGCGGTTCATGTCGCTGTCGGGCCATGGTCGTGTGAATGCCCATGCGCGCCGGGGTCTGCGTACGGAAGGTTCAACCCTGTGCTTGGTTCAAAGTCATAGCTGACCCCGGGAATGTTCTGCGTCTTGAGCACGGTTGCCATCACCCGCCGGTCCACCCTGAGCGGGACATAGATGCTGGTTCCTTTCACCACGGCCGGCCAGTGTTGGTTGCCCAGGGCATGCCCCAGCTTTAGCGCCCGCTCCACCATGACCATGGGATCTGCGGGCTCCAGCCGGACGTGCAGCACCTCGTTGGCCCGCACCTTCACGGTGACGGCCCGCTTGGTCGCCTCATCCCATGCCATGATGTCCCCGTCCTGCATTGACATGCCGCGCTCCAAGTTGATCGCGATCTCGACGCCGTCGCTGGTCGTGCGTCGTAGGCGGGGCTTCTGCTTCTCCCATTCATCCAGGAGCAACGTGGCAATAACGGCGCCTTCGAGCCTTTGTTTCCATGCCGGCTCAGTCAAATTGCCCAGAATCTGCTCATAAACGATCACCGATTCCTTAACACTCCTTCCGGTGCGCGGCAAACTGTTCATGCCACGCCTCTCGTTCGGCGTTGAGGTTCACGCGGCCAAGGTGGCGGTAGTGAGCCGGATGCACAACCGCAAAGGCGAACTCATCCCCGGCCATCAGAACCGGAGCCTTCAACGCGAAGCCCTCGACAATCACGCAGGCGGTCGCTCTGTGCTCCCGGAAGTCCAGGTTCAGGTGTGTGAGCGGGTCGATCAGTCCGGCCAATGTCCCCACCTGCCGGCCCACGATGAGCCCGTGGCGGATCGCCGACGGGTCGGTCACGGTGCCGTCCTCGGGGTCAACATTGGCGCGGGCCACCATATGGCGAATAATCATGGATTTCCCTCCAGAGGCGGGTAGGGACGGAATCGCCTCCAGTCCCTACCCGATCGTCGCAATCAGACTGTGGCCAGACCGGTCACATCAGGTAGTAGCGCTGCGTGAGCGCCAGCTCCTTCGCTGGTGGCACCGTGATCCGCTGGTCGTTGACCCGCACCTCGTACGTCTCGGGGTTCACGTCGATCTTCGGCGTGCCGCTGTTGCGCACCATGTTCGCCTTCGAGATGGAGCGGCAGCGGTACACGGGGAGCACCTCACGCTGCAGGCCCAGCTGCTCGCGAATGCCGGACTTGTAGGCCGCCTGCGAAACAAAGGTGACGCAGGTGCTGGACAAGGCCTTGCCAAAGCTGCCCCACATTGGGCGGTAGTAAACCGGTTCCGGCGTGGGAATGGAAGCGTTCGGGTCGCCCATCAGGGACCAGTTGATGAAACCGCCCTTGATGACCATGCGCGGCTTGGCACCGAAGAAGGCCGGGTACCAGAGCACAATGTCCGCAATCTTTCCGACCTCAAGGGAGCCGAGCGCGTGCGAAATGCCGTGGGTGATGGCGGGGTTAATGGTAAATTTAGCCAGGTAGCGCAGCACGCGGAAGTTGTCATTGGTCGGAGCGTCCTCGGGCAGCTTGCCCGCCATCCGCTTCATTTTATCGGCCGTCTGGAAGAGGCGGATAAAGTTCTCGCCGACACGGCCCATGGCCTGAGAGTCGGAGGAGTACATCGAGAAAATGCCCCAGTCTTGCAGCACGTCCTCCGCGGCGATGGTCTCCGCCCGGATGCGGCTTTCCGCGAACGCGACGTCCTCGGGGACCTTGGCGTTCAGGTGATGGCAGACGATGAGCATGTCCAGGTGCTCATCCATGGTGTTGACCGTGTACGGGCGGGTCGGGTTGGTGGACGAGGGGAACACGTTCTGCTCGCCGGCCATGCGGATGATATCCGGAGCGTGGCCGCCGCCGGCGCCCTCCGTGTGGTAGGTGTGGATCGCCCTGCCGTCGATTGCGGCGATGGTGTCCTCCACGTAACCGGATTCGTTCAGCGTGTCCGTGTGGATGGCCACCTGCACGTCATACTCCTCCGCCACACGGAGGCAGGTGTCGATCACAGCCGGGGTGGAGCCCCAGTCTTCGTGAATCTTCAGGCCGCAGGCGCCAGCCTCGATCTGCTCCTTGAGGGGATCCTGGTTCGAAGCGTTGCCCTTACCCAGGAAGCCGAAGTTGATCGGCAACCCCTCGACCGCCTGCATCATGCGGGCCAGGTTCCAGGGGCCGGGGGTGCAGGTGGTGGCGTTTGTGCCATCGGCGGGGCCGGTGCCGCCGCCGATGAAGGTCGTCACGCCATTTGAGAGGGCCTCAAACACCTGCTGGGGCGAGATCATGTGAATGTGCGTGTCAATGCCGGCGGCCGTGGCGATCAGGTGCTCACCGGCGATTACCTCCGTGGCTGCGCCAATCACCATGTTGGGCGCGACGCCCTGCTGCGTCCGGGGGTTGCCGGCCTTGCCGATTCCGGCAATGCGGCCGTCCTTGACGCCAATGTCAGCCTTGACGACTCCCAGGATCGGGTCCAGCACGATGGCGTTGGTGATCACCAGATCGAGGGCGCCGCCCACGGAGGTAATCGTCGGATCCTGGGCCATGCCGTCGCGGATCGACTTGCCACCGCCGAAGACGCACTCCTCACCGTGCACCAGCAGATCCTGCTCAATCTCGATGAACAGATCCATATCGGCGAGCCGCACGCGATCCCCGACTGTCGGCCCGTACAGATCCGTGTACTGTTTACGAGAAAGCATCATAGCGCACTACCGCCTTTCACGCCACGGAAACCATACCGTTGCCCCCGCTCGAGTGCCTTGGCCACGGTACGGAAGGAATCCACGCTGCCATTGCAAAGCCCGTTGAAGCCGTGCAGGATGCGCAGACCGGCGAAGGTTGTCAGCTGGACCTCCTTGGCAGTGCCTGGTTCAAAACGCACAGAGCTGCCGGCCGGAATGTTGAGGCGCATCCCGATGCAAACGTTCCGGTCAAAATCGAGCGCCCGGTTCACCTCGAAGAAATGGAAATGGGAGCCCACCTGTACCGGTCGATCGCCGGTGTTCTTGACGGTTACCGTGAGGACGGGGCGACCCGGGTTGATCTCAACGGGCCCTTCTGCCAGAATGTAGCCGCCAATGATGCCCTTGCCAAATTCAACGTCTTCAGCCATCCTGGAACCCCCCTCGTGCCTTCAGCAAATTGGTTAAACAATCGGGTCGTGCACGGTCACGAGCTTGGTCCCATCCGGGAATGTCGCTTCCACCTGCACCGAGTGAATCATGTCGGGGACGCCTGTCATCACGTCGGCGGCGGTGAGGAGCGTTCGGCCAAATGACATCAGGTCGGACACCGACCTTCCCTCACGCGCTCCCTCCATGATTGCAGCTGCTACCGTCGCGATCGCCTCCGAGTAGTTCAGTTTGAGCCCACGGGCCCGCCGCCTCGCTGCCAGGTCCGCAACCTGATAGATGAGCAAATGGTCAATCTCACGTGGCGCAAGGTTCACTGTCGTCGCCTCCTGCATCGTATCTGGGATCCGGAGCCGGTACAGTCATTTCACTGGTCGTCAGGGTACGGGGGGATTGAGGGCCTTCCCCACGTTCCGGGCTGCAATGAAAAGATACATGGTGAAGACGAAGGGGGCGGTGAGCGTCGGCAGCCCGATCACGCCCAGCAGTGCCCCCAGGGCCGCACTGAACACCAGCGTGACCAGACCGGCGGCGAAGGCGTAGACGACTGACCGCCCGCTGAAAGGCAGGAAGACCGCACCCACGGCTATGGCGGTAAGCGTGGGATTAAAGGCGAGCAGGCCCAGCCGGATCGTCTGCTCGTTAGCGCCGAGCAGGGCCGGGAAAAATACGCCGATCGCCGCCCCCATTGCTGCCATCAAGCCCCCCCGCCAGCCGCCGACGAAGATCCCGAGGAGGAAGAGGGCGCCGCTGATCACGTTATCCATGAACATGACCTCGCCGATGCCTCGGAAGAAACCATTCCAGACTGTGCTGAACGTGATGGCCTGTCCGGGCTGGGGGACCAGCGGGAACGCTGCCGGGCCGAGGTGGGCGGTTGCGGTGTTCATGTGTAAACCCGTGAAGGCCCACACAGAGGCGAGCAGGAGCCAGCCCGTCAGGACGAAGGGACCGGTCGAAGCGGGGATGCGATAGGGCGTCAGGAGATGCACGAAGGCTGCCTCGATCACCGTAGTCAGCGCTGCACCCAGCACCACAAAGACCCACAGGGTGACCTGGCCCGTTCCGCCATAGCCGATGAAGAAGGGCAGGGCAATGGCCAGGAGGGTGCCGTTGAAGCCGTACAGCCCAGCCTTGATATCTTCTCCAGAAATGCCAATGAGGTATGCGGTGGCGGTGGCAGCCAGGGTGCCAATGGCGGCCGCCACGCCATAGACCGGATTGTTCCAAAAGATCGCCGCCAGGAAAATCAAGCCTGTCCACACGTTGTTAATGAAGAAGACCTGAGCGACGCCGACCACACTGGCGCGCAAATACGTGAGGAACGAAGATATGGGACTGCCAGGGGTGGCGCGAGCCGCCATGGTATCCTACCTCCTGTGTGAGTGTTGTGCCCCCGGTCCGCGCGGGCGTCCCGGTGCTGGCCTGCCACGGGAAATCACCCGACGACTTCCACATCATGCCTATGTTGGCGCCTCCTCATGCAGGGAACCGCCCATTTCGTGGCAAGAACGCTAAAGGACTGGTCTCAGCGGTCATTTGTGGCCGCATCGAGTCCAAACGGGATACTGCGCGCGCATGAAACAGCTGCGCCCCGCCGCCCCTCAGAGGGGCAGGCGGGGCCTTTTGCTGCTCTGGCGGAGGGCCCAGCCGGGCTAACAGGCAGTTTATTAAATATATACATAAAATATAGATAATTTTGATTGACTGACGGAGCGACTCGGAGGTAGAATCACTCCGAACGTTGCCGGTAGTAAGGAGGATGATCCCATGATCACACCCTCCGCTCCACTCGTCTCTCAG
>JAQBPS010000233.1 GCA_028287415.1 Bacillota bacterium
CCCCCTTTCGGTTTTCAGGGCTTCGATCTGCTCATCGCTGAGACCCAGGAGGCTGCCCAGAACCTCTTTGTTATGGGCGCCCACGCCCTGGCCAGCCCAGCGGACCGCACCGGGGGTTTCCGACAGCGTTGGCACCACCCCGGGCATGACTATCTCACCGAGCCGCTCATCGGCGACGTGCAGGATCATATTCCTGGCGAGGAACTGCGGATCCCGTGCGATGTCGGCAATGCTGTAGACCGGCCCGGCAGGCACGCCGGCGGCGTCGAGAATCCGGCTCAGCTCTTCCGGGGTGTGGAGTCGGGTCCAATCCGCGATCATCGCATCCAGTGCGCGGGCATTGGCCACCCGACTCCGGCCGTCGGCAAAGCGGGGGTCCCGGGTCAGTTCCGGTCGCCCGATCGCGGCGGCAAACCGCCGGAATATGCCGTCGGCGTTGGCACCAATGGCAAACCATTGGCCCTCCCGGGTCGGGTACATATTGGAGGGTGCGGCGCCGGAGAGCAGATTCCCCTGCCGCTCCCGCACCGTTCCATCAGCACCATACTCGGGGAGGATCCCCTCAAGCAGGCTGAAGACCGCCTCGGTCAGTGCGACGTCGACCATCTGGCCCCGTCCGGGGGGGGCGCCGCCCTCAGGCACGGCGCTGCGCTCAGGCACGGCGCTGCGCTCAGGCACGGCGCTGCCCTCAGGCACGGCGCTGCCCTCAGGCCCGGCGCTGCCCTCAGGCCCGGCGCTGCCATCTGCCCGCCACCGCCGGTGCGCTGCGCCATCCCGCCAGTAGAGCGCCAGCAGCGCCCCGATCACCGAGTAGAGCGCAGCCACCGAATCGCCCAGACTGAGGCCGACGCGTACCGGGGGCTGGTCCGGGAAGCCGGTAATATAGCGAATGCCGCCCATCGATTCGGCGATGTTGCCGAACCCGGGCTTCTCCCGGTACGGGCCCGTCTGGCCATAGCCGGAAATCCGCACCATGATCAGGTCGGGATTCGCCCGCTTCAGGTCCTCATAGCCAAGTCCCCACGCCTCCAGGCGGCCCGGGCGGAAGTTCTCGACCACCACGTCGCACTGGGCAGCCAGCCGGCGTACGATCTCCCGGTCAGGTTCCGCGTCGAGGTTCAGGCAAATGGTCTTTTTGTTGCGGGACTGAACCATGGACCAGAGCGATCCATGGAGAGTCGCCTTGCCCCAGGTGCGTAGCGGATCGCCCTTATCGGGCTCGACCTTGATCACTTCGGCGCCAAAGTCCGCCAGAATGCGGCTCGCCAGCGGGCCGGCAATGAGTGATCCCAATTCCAGCACACGCACGCCGGTCAAGGGGCCATGGTTACCAACGATGCCTGCATCCGCCTCATTCATCGACCTCATCCCCTTCTGATCACCTGTGTCCCAGAGCGGCCGAAAGATCCCGTGCCGCCTGCAGCAGGTCTGCCGCCCATACGGCAACGTTTTCGATCGTGATGCGGTAGACCGGCCCGCCCACGCCCAGTGCGGCCACGACCCGGCCGGTGAAGTCGAAGACCGCGACACTGGCGGAAGCAGCCCCGACCTCCCGCTCTTCAAAGCTGGACGCCCAGCCCTCGCGCCGAATTTGTGCCAGTTCGGCCTCAAGGCCCTCAGGTCGGGGCTGGCCCGCAAATGCCTGAAGGAGGATGTGCTCCCGCTGTGCCGGCGGCGTAAAAGCCAGGAGCACCTTCCCGGCCGAGCCGACGTGCAGTGGCATCACGCTGCCCACGTCGACCGTCTGCCGGACGGCATGTGGGCTGTCGACCTTCCCAATGCAGACGCGGTGATGCCCTTCACGGATAAACAGGTACGTGGTTTCGCCGGTCACGTCTCGCACGCGGCGCAGGACTGGAGCGGCTCGCTCCTGGAGGTCGTTGCCCACGCGGTAAAGGGCGCCCCATTGGAGCAGGCGGTACCCGAGCCGGTACCGGCCCCGGTCGACACTGAGCACGCCGTGGGCGACAAGCGTAGTCAGGATCCGGTGCAGTGTCGTCTTCGCAAGGCCGGTGGCCTCAACCAGGTCTGCGAGCGACAGCGTAGCGCTTCCCTGCTCAAAACAGGCCAGGACCTCAAACGCCCGGTCCAACACCTGGACAGGGGACCGCGGCGGCTGCGAGCTTTCGTTCCGCATTGTGGGATGAAATTCCTCATTTCGGAATACCGCTTACTATGTACGATACTTGCAATAGCTAAATAATCCTTCCATGTGATATTTTTAACTTATTCTGCATCCGCACATTACGTGATACGGCGCCCTGAACGCGACATAGCAGAGCGCCCCGCATCTGCTCCAGCAGACGGGGGGCGCACGCACTGTTCCTCTCTGGTCTCGTTCTGCGACCCGATTGGCAAAGAGGGCCCGAGACGCCTGGTCTCGGGCCTTGAAATTTTAGCGGCTCAACAACGTCCCCACATAACGCAGCAGCTCGTTGGCGCAGCACTCGCAGTAGCCGTTCTCCTCGGTCAGTCGCCGGACCACCTCGTCGATGCGCTTGTTCTGCTCCGGGTCCGGGGTCCGGGTGCTGGTCGTGATCTTGACCACGTTCTTCAGGTCAGCGAAGAGCTTCTTCTCAATCGCCTCACGCAACCGGTCGTGCGAAGTGTAGTCGAACTTGGCGCCCTTGCGGGCCAGCGTGGAGATCCGGATCATGATCTCCTCACGGAACGCCTTCTTGGCGTTCTCCGTGATGCCGATCTGCTCCTCGATGGAGCGCATCAGCTTCTCGTCCGGCTCCATCTCCTCCTCGGTGATCGGGTCGAGGAGCTTCTGCTTGTTGACGTACGCTTCAACGTTGTGTCTCTAACGCGAAAACTCCTTGACTCGAGCTCTCCGGTTTGTTACCCTTTTCTGGGTGATATTGGTGACGCAACCGAAAGTTAGACGAGCGGTGTCGCTGCTGCGGGTTTCCACGTCGATGGTCGAGCAAGCCGAGAGTCCCGAAGCGCAGCGACTGTTCATTCAGGAGCAGATCCGCCGTAACCAGACCGAAAGCGAGGTCTGGATCGACACGGGCGTGGTCTATCAGGACGAGCTGACCGGCTCCGTGGTGATGAACCGGCCGGATATCAAACGGCTGATTGAAGATGCCAAGGCCGGCCGGTTCGATGCTGTGCTGATGAAGTCGATCAAGCGGCTGGGGCGCGACACGCTGGGGCTGCTCACGCTGAAGCGCTTCCTGGATGACCATGGTGTAGAGCTCGTGGGGCTTCAGGACGGCTATCGGTCCTTCCGTGACCTGGAGATCATCTTCCTGATCCACGCTGACCGGGCGCAGGCTGAACGCGAGGACATCTCCAAAAACATCCGCAACGCCATGCGCCAACGGGCCCAACAGGGCCGGTGGACGTGCGGGAAAGTGCCCTTCGGGTACCGGCGCAAGAATCGCCACGAACTGGAGCCGCACCCCGAGACGGCGCCGTTGATCCAAACGATCTTTCAACTACGCCGGTCGGGTTCTTC
>JAQBPS010000245.1 GCA_028287415.1 Bacillota bacterium
GCGCTTTGTCATCCACCTTTTCAGACCGCTCAGGCACCCTCGGCGGTACGGCTACTGCCGAATGCTCGCCGCGCGCAGAAGCCCCCGTGACGACCTTGACGTCACGGGGGCTGACGGGGAATGGGGAGAGGTGAGCTGCGCTCAGCCCCCTCTCACTTAAAGGAAGCCTATAGCCGCCGGCCGGTTAGTGCCCGTCCGATTGCAATCAGTATGATCGCCCCGATTACTGCCATGACCAGCGTGCCGACGGTGCCACCAGTGCCAATACCGAGCAAGCTGAACACAAATCCGCCGATAAAAGCGCCGATCACACCAAGCACCAGGTTACCAACGAGGGAGCCATTGCCACCCATGATCATGTGAGCGATCCAGCCGGCCACCAGGCCGATGAGTAAAAACCACAGGAAAGTCATAAGAAAGACCACCTTTCAATGTGATGAGAATTCCTACCGGTTCCGGTCATCGTCCATCGCCCTGTCGATGCGCTTGCCAGTCCGGTCGACCGCCTTGTCGATACCTTCGCCAGCCCGCTCGAGCGGGCCCTTGCCAGCCAGATCATCGGCAGCCCGCTTGATCCGCTCGCCGACCGGCCGGTCCTCGGACATGCGGTCAGCAGCCCGGTCGATGCGCTCGCCAGTCCGCTCACCCGGCCCCTTGCCGGACAGCCGGTCAACGGCGTCATCCATGCGCTCCCCGGTCCGCTGACCTGTGCCCTTGCCGGTCACATTGTCGTAGGCGTCGTGGATTCGCTCGCCGACCTTCTCGCCCTTCTCCTTGATATGATCAAGCCCTTTTTCGATGGAGCCTTTGCGCTCTTCCACGGAATCACTCCTTCTTGAGGTGTTAATACATATTTCGTTACAACGTTTAGGTTTTCCTTCGGTCCGTTTAAAAAAATATTAGTTTCTAGAGAGATTTTGTCGAGAGACGCTGGAAAGTCAGCCAGCACGGCGCCGCCTGGAAGGGGAAAGCGCCCAACTGCATCATGGCCCAGGGGTCCGTAGTGTCGAACTCACCCGCGAGAATTTCAGCGCCATGGCCGGCCGCATGACTGATGTGGGCGAGCGTCAGCGCCACCATCAGGTCCCGCTCGTGATGCCGATGCGCTTTCGCCACGCCTCTCCAGCCCAAGCTGAGCCGGTCCGGCTCATCCTGGTGGGCGGTGCTCATGGCTATGTATTCTGCCCCGTGCAGCGCCACATATGAGCCGACTTCACTCGGCGGGTCATTGTGCAGCACGTCGATCCAGCCCTGCAGATCCATCAGGCGGGGCGGGTTGATGCCGTGAGTTGCAGTGAACACCTCGCACAGGAGCAGCGCGAGCTTTTCCTGATGGTGAGGCTCCTGCGTCAAGTCGGCCAGGCTGGCGAGCGTGTACCCGTGATGTGCGCAGCGGTCGCCGAAGCTGCGGAAGGCGTCCATATCGACGTCGGCGATCTGGAGGACCGGTTCGTAGGTGCGGCGCAGTAGCTGGAAGCCGTGCCGCTCCAGGAAGCGGACGCCGGCCGCACTCGTGGCCCAGGTGCAGCCCTGAAGCGGCAGGCGTGAAAGAGCGGATCGGCATTGGCGATGTTCCTTTCGATGTATGCTCAGCGGCCGACGGACAGCACATAGTAGCCGTCCGTAAAGCCCACCAGGATGTAGGCCCGCCCCAGGTAGTGCTGGAGTGCGTCCCGCACAAGCAGGCGCCAGCCCAGCACCTCGTCGAAGCGCCCTGCGCCGTGGAGACTGCGGAAGTCCGCGGGCAGACGCAGGCGAAGCACGGGCGCACTCAGTGCGGGCGTCCACTCATCGGCCGGGTTGATGACGGGCGCATCGTCCGCCGGGACCCGCCCCCCTTCCGCCGCGGCCAGGTTCCAGTCCACAAGCAGGCGATCGGTGGGCAGGCCCCGGTTCAGCTCATCGTCCAGGCTGCCGTAATAATCCACTTCATAGATGCGGGCGGTCGCACCGAGCTTCCCGAGGTTCAGCCTGGCGTTCGGCGCTTCGAGCGGATCATAGGTCCAGGTCATGCGCCGGTAGCCTTGGGCTCGGGCCACCTTGGCCTGCTCCCGCTTGAGCGTTTCGCCGAGGCCCCGCCCCCGGTACGCCGGCAGCACTCCGAGCAAGTGCGAGTGCAGCCAGACCTGCTGACCGTCATAGGCCGGCCAGCCATAGCAGAACCCGACAAGGCGCCCCGCTCCGTCCCGGGCGCCCAGGGCGATGCCGCCATACTTGCAGGCTGCGAGCGTCTGGTCGTAAACGATTGCGGCGCCATCGCCCCAGATGGCCCGCTGCGCCGCCTCGAGTTCTTTGTGGTCGTCGACCGTGGTCAGGGGCCGCATCGCCAGAGACATGACCGCTTCCCCTCCCACTATCCTGAAGTCATCGACAGCCCTGTCGATACGCTCGTCCGGTCGAGCGCCTAGAGCGCCGGTTGAGCCTCCTTCGCCACGAGGCGATGCTCTACCGCACCGAGGAGCGCTTCCGGGGTGTACAAACCTTCTTCGGTGCTTGCCAGTCCGAGGCGAAGAGTGATGGCAAGGCCCCTTCCCGACGCCCACGTCTTCAAATGCCGCACCACGCGTTTGGCGGTTACCTTCGAGCCTTCCTCGCCGCTACTCGGTAAGAGGATTAGAAATGAGCGCCTGCTCCAACGGATGATGGAGTCGCTGGGTCGCAAGGAAGATGACAATACCGATATAAGACCGACCAGCACCCAGTGGCTTTGCGACCCCGCATTTGCATCCCCCACCTGGTCCAGACCAATTTCAAGCAACATGGCAGCGAACGGCTTGTTCGTCGCAGTGGCCAAAGCGAGTGTGGAATCAAACAGCGTTACGAAGGCGGTCCGGTCGGGAAGGCTGGCGAGAGCGTCTCGGTGCGCAACCTCCTGCCCGATGTTCGCCGAATGCCCCCTGCTGTCTGCTCCCTGATTCTGCGTGCGCTCAAATTGCGCCCGTTCCATCAGTCTCCGGTACAGGTCATGGCGGCTGGTCGTACTTGTCTTGCGGTAGATGTTGCGGAGGTGAGTTTTCACGGTATTCACCGTGATGAAACTCTTCTCCGCTATTACATTGGTGGAGATCCCAAGTATCACGAGGCGGCCTACCTGTAACTCACGTTCGCTCAATTCAGCCCCATAGTACAGCTGGAGGAGGTCAGCTGGAGCAACAGCCCCGGACACGTTCGACTCTGATTGCGGCGGCGACTGCGAATCCAGTGCCGCAGCTGTTAGCATCGGAGCGGCACGGTGATGATCCAAGGACACAGACTCCGTTTCTGCCACAGCCCCGGGGTGATCAGACGCTACCGTCTCCGGTCTTTCAGCGAGCGTCGCGCTCTCGCCCGAGGCCTCTGGATTCCGTTCGTACCACTGAATCACATAGATCGGAAGAGCTGCGGCCAGTAGAATCATCACTCCAAAAGCTCCGAGCATCATGGGGGAGCCGGTCCCGTACGACGCGGGCAGCAGCCAACTTCCTCCTGCCTGCAACGCATAAACAATGGCGCCCCATGCGAACCAGCGACCAGCTGTACGCTCAGTGGCGTTCTTCAGGAACAGCAGGAGCGGCACAGGCTCAACCAACCCCATCGCAAACCCGAGTACGGCCCGGCCTCCAAGCCCGACCATCGGGGGGCTGCCCCAAGCGGAGATTACGAAACTTAAAAGCACAGCAGCTCCGGCACCGAAGGCGACCCGTTTCAACCCGTAGCGTGCATAGCTGAATCCGGCAAGGCCAACGCCGATGAGGAAGGGAAAGTTCCACAGGTTTCCCCCTGATGGCCTGCCTGCCCCCTGCCAAACAAGCCCGTGCGCCACCGAGCCGGCGAGTGCGAACAGAAGACTAAACAACGCCAGCGATGCCCATTCCCAAACCCGGATGGCACGACCCGAGATCGGCAATGGGCTGGAGTGCTGGGCAGATCGCGCACCGGGAAGTAGAAATGACAAACAGGTCACTAGCAACGGAACGGCGGCAAACGGTAACTCCGGTCTAACCGAGACCCAAGACGAAATCCCTAGCCGAACGAAGCTGAACGCGATCAGCCCAGCCGCTGACAGACCGATCACCTGCATGAGTCGACCAGTGTTGACCGCATGGGCGCAAGTGCGACCCCAGGCTGAAACCCCGGCCGCTGACACCACCCCCATAAGGCCATACCAGACGGCCCAAGTGTGAGCGGATTGTCCCCACACGATCAGTGTGAGTACCAGATTGACCAACATGGCAGCCTTCGCTCCTGCCATCGTTTTCTCTGGATTGGCGTCCCAGTACAGCCCCCATAACCCCAGCGATAGCACATGTAGCACAACAAACAGGACAGCAACATTTCGCAGGTCGACCCCGTAGCCGACCGCCCACGCTGAACCAAGCGACGATGGCAGCACCATGGCTGCCAGCCAGCTTAAGGTCCCTACGAAGTAAACAGCCATTAGAGCCTGCGAGGCCAGTTCGGTCGGTGGCAACGTCTCTGTCTTCGTCATCGTGAATTCCCCCCACCCATCGGAAGTGAACCACGGCGCACCATCATCGGTAGTGGCATTGTATCACTATACACGATGGTACAGATAAAATATAAATATTTGATAATATAGCCATCCTTACGGGTGACCTTTTGTCTTTATCACCATTAACAGCACACTCCAACGGGTACCCAGCCCTGTGCAACCAGCAATCCGTAGGGGTGATATCTGCCGCAATGCCGCTCACAGGCTGGTTTACCTACCTCACCCTCCTCCTCTCAGTGGATGATCGATGTCCCCATGCCAAACTTCAGCCCCATGGACGATACATCGATGAGACATAATGGGCCTCGTACCGTTCGAACGCGGTGGACTGCGGCAAGAAGCGATCTAACCATCAGCACCAGCCCGGGAGGCGACTTATGCGATTCACCAGGAAAAGACGACGTCGCCAGAAGGAAAAAACGGCTCGGCAGAGGGCGATCCTCCCAGTGCTTAGAGTCACCGCCTGCTGGGTGCTCCCGGCAACGATCGCTGCCACAGGGCTTCCCTATACACTCGCCGGCGGCACCTATGCGCTTCTCTCGGCCCGCAGCCAACCTGGCCAACAGGCGGCAGCGCAATTCTCAACGTTGTCAACACAGCAAGCGTTCGCTGCCACAGCGAACTCGGTCGATCTCGGTCAAATCACGGCCGGTCAGCACGTTGAGCGAAAGACCGATGCTTTTCAACTACAGAATATCTCCAAGCGAGCGCTCGACATAACTGTCCGGGTTGAAGGGGTGAAGGGGCTCACTGCGGTGATCACTCCCTCACATCTTGTCCCAGGTCAGACGGCACACGTCCGGATCACCGGCAGCGTTGCCGCCGTGGGCAATGTACGGGCCCGCCTATATGTAGAGGCTTTCGGTGGCTTTTTAAGCCTGGAGCTGCCCCTGCATGCGACGGTCGTCGCCCCGCCACCACCTCCCCCCACCGAGTGCGCCGGGGGTGAAAAATCCGGGGATACACCGGGTCCGAACAAGGCGCCACTCCCTCCATCGGACAGCGGTGCTGCTCCCTGCGGGCCGCCGGAGCCCGGTGCTGGTCCAGTGGACACTCCACCCCAGCAGACACCCCCACCCGGCGTGATACCGGGTGTGAAGTTGCCGCCGCCTGAGCACAGTCCGGGGCTGCCGGTCCCGAAGCTGCCATCACCTGCGCCTGGGAAGTTGCCTCCGCCTCAGCAGCCTCCGGAGCCTCCCTCCCCCGTGGACCAGGTGACCCCGGGTACACGCCCACCAACTCTAGCCGGGAGTGAATCGCGTTGAAACGTGTGCTCAAAGTCCTGAACGTGATCCTGACCGTCGCGCTGGTAGGCGTTGTCCTTTCAACAATTTTCCTGGCGATCTCCGCCAGGCGATCCAGTGATTCGATTCCAACCGTGAGCGGGAACAAGGTTCTGACCGTCCTGAGCGGCTCGATGG
>JAQBPS010000334.1 GCA_028287415.1 Bacillota bacterium
ACGGGCGGACCGTACAGGGCAATCCCCCGCTCTCGCAAGATCGTCACGTGGGCCGCCAGCTCCGGGTCTGCGTGGACGCCATCATTCAGGGTGCGCCACTCGCCCGCCAGAAAGCGCTCCCGCCACCCCTCGCTATAGTGGAAGTCGAACGGCAGCGGATGCCGCCACACCGCAAGTTCGGCTGCCTGCACGCAATGGAACTCCAAATCCCGGGGGCAACGGGACGCGGTGAGCAGCAGGTTCACCAGTTGCTCCTTGACCACGCCATCGAGCCCGTGCCGGGTAATCGCCAGCAGGTCGATATCCTTTGGAGCAGGGTTCGGTGTGCCCATGGCCAGAGAGCCATGCAGGTACAGGCCAAGCAAGTTCGGACCGAGTTGCCTCTGAAGGGCCGCCAGAAAGCCCTCGACCTGGGTCCGGACCGGTTGCGGACAATCGGGCCAGCGGTACAGCTTCATTGCATCGCCGTCGCGCTGGAAATCGCACCCGTCATGTAACAGGCCTCCCGAAACGTGCTATGCTATTTGACGTATGCTCATAGCGAAATGTTCGTGGCGGTTGGTCGCCATCGCACCCGTCCAGCCCTTGCCTGACCGCATACCGAGTGCGATAATGTCTCTATCATTAAACAGCTGGGGGAATTTCCCTGATGAAACCGATCGACTTCACCGAGGTTCAGCTGGCGCTCCAGTCCTTTGTTGACAAGGACGTCTACCTGCACCTCGAGACGACCAATGGCGCCTATGCTGCTCAGGGCCAGAACGGTGCGAAACAGATGGCGATCTGCGCCTATATCCGCAACGGCCTGGTGCGCTGCAACCGGGCATCGATCGCCGGCAACGGCCCGTACCGGGCCGGACTGCAGATGGAGAACGGCTGGATCTACGCCGAGGGGCTGACCGACTGGGAGCTCGACGCCCAGGGTCGCCTGCTGCTGGCCGGCCACGACACGAACGGCAAGTTGGCCGTTGCGCTCGAGCTCAGTCATACCCCGTTCCCGCTCTAAATCAAAGGAGGCCAGCGTTCATTATGCATCGCCACGTACTATGCGTCATGCCTCACCCGGATGATGAGACCCTCAGCTCGGGCGGCACGCTCGCCACGTATGCCAGCCAGGGCATTCCCGTCACTTATGCCTGCGGCACGCTTGGCCAGCTCGGACGGAACATGGGCAAGCCCTTGTTTGCCAACCGTGAGACGCTGCCGGTCCTGCGGGAGCAGGAGCTGCGGGAAGCCTGCCGCATTCTCGGGGTCAACCTGCGGCTGATGGGCCTGCGGGACAAGACCCTGGAATTCATGAACCCCGACGTGCTCACCGCTCAGGTGTCCGCCCTCATCGATGAGCTGAAGCCGACCCTCCTGGTCACCTACCACCCGCTGTACGGCGTACACCCTGACCACTGTGCGCTCGGCGCCGCCGTTGTCCGGGCCGTCGCGGCAATGCCGCCGGAGGCGCGCCCGCCGATCCACACCCGTGCGTTCGGCTCCGGACTGAGTAAACTGGGTGAGCCTGATATTGTGATGGACATCCGGCCCGTGCTTGACGTGAAAATGGCCGCGATTCGGGCCCACCGCTCCCAGACGCAGGCGATGCTCGCCGAGATGGAGAAGCGGCTTGCCGAAGATCCCGCCGCCAAGGAGCAGGCGGAAGCGCAGCGGACCCGTGAGCCGTTCTGGATTTACCAGATCGAATGACAAAACCAGCAGAACCTGCCACCACTTGGCGGCAGGTTCTCTGTTTGTCCATGTGTAAATGTCGGCATAAAATTCCATCTGACCAGCTTTCGGGCAAAACGCTGAGATTCGCTACGGTGGACGCATCCCATTTGGTGCTATCATCAGCCACGGCGGAAAAGGCGCTCCGGCCTACATTTACAGGTGATTTACGGTAGAGTAGACTCCGGTGAGTAGTAAACGCTGAATCCTGGAAGGGAACGGGGGAACCGATCATCGGGGTGAATCCCGCCTTGACGGCAGGTAGGGCAGACTTCGACAGCCCGAACCCGACAGCTAACCTCGTAAGCGCAAGTCGAAGGAGGAAACTTTCAGTCATGTCAAGTCCGTCCCACGCCCGCGTCAACCGCTTCAAGCGGGTCTTCTTCGGCCGACCCAAACGCACGGATCAACAGCACAACGAGCGCCTCGGCGTCGTCGTGGGCCTCTCGGTCTTCTCCGCAGACGCCCTCTCGTCCGTTGCGTACGCCGGCGAAGAAGTCCTGCTGATCCTGGCGGTCGCCGGTGCGGCGGCCAGCGTCTACTCGCTCGGCGTTGGTCTGGCGATCATCGCACTGATCTTTATTGTGGCAGCCTCCTACAACCAGACCATTCACGCCTACCCCAACGGCGGCGGCTCCTACATCGTTTCCAAGGAGAATCTGGGGATCAAGGCGGGCCTGACCGCAGGCGCTGCGCTGCTGGTTGACTACGTGCTGACGGTTGCGGTTTCGACCGCGTCAGGCATCCGAGCCATCACCTCGGCACTCCCCGCTTTGCAGGGGCATGAAGTCGCTCTCTGCCTCCTTGCCATCGCCTTCATCGGCTGGATGAACCTGCGAGGCGTGAAGGAATCTGGCACGCTGTTTGCAGTGCCGGTCTACGGCTTCATTGTGGCGATGTTCGTGATGATCGGTGTCGGCGCCTACCGGGCGCTCACCGGCCACTGGGATCCCGTCGCCCCGATTGCCGCCGGCTTTGGCTTCGGCAACGCCAGCTTCCAGGAGATGACGAGCGGCGTTACCATGTTCATGCTATTGCGGGCGTTCGCCTCAGGCTGTACGGCGCTCTCCGGCATCGAGGCAGTGTCGAACGGGGTGCAGGCATTCAAGAAGCCGGAAGCTGAAACCGCCATCAAGACGATGAATCTGAGCCGCACGATCCTCTACACGATGTTCACCGGCGTCACCCTGCTCGCCTATGGCTTCCGACTGATGCCCCATGAGGGCGAAACCCTGCTGTCGCAGATCGCTCACGTCACGTTCGGCAACAGCATCTTCTACTACATCGTGCAGGCCTCGACATCGCTGATCCTGCTGCTGGCCGCCAACACGGCCTACGCCGACTTCCCCCGCCTGGCCGGCATGATCGCTCGGGACGGCTACCTGCCCCGGCGGCTGGCCAACCTCGGCGACACACTGGTCTTCCACTACGGCGTGATGCTACTGGCGGCGGCGGCCGGGGTCCTGATCGTGATCTTCAAGGGCGATATCCACGCGCTGATTCCGCTCTACGCTGTCGGCGTCTTCCTGGCCTTTACAATGAGCCAGACCGGCATGATCATCCACTGGCTGAAGATCGCCAAGCAGCCCGGGGAGTCGCTGAAGCGGCACTGGTGGTCGGTCTTCATCAACACGCTGGGCGCCCTGCTGAGCGCTGTTGCCCTGATTGTGATCGGGATCACCAAGTTCGTCCATGGCGCGTGGATCGTCTGCATTGTGGTCCCGGCGCTCGTCGCCTACTTCATGCATATCCACTCCTACTATGACCGGTTCAACGGTCGGGTCGGCAATCTGCTCTCCGAGCCGATGACGATCGACAACGCCACCAAGGTGAAAGTGGTCCTGACGATCGGCGGACTGAGCCCGGTGATCGACCACTCCATGCGGGTGGCGCGGCGCCTCTCCACGGACATTACGGCCCTGTACGTGGCTGTCGAGCCGGAACTCGGCGAGAAGCTGCAGCGCAAGTGGGACCTGGCCCGCCACGGCGGGGTGCCGCTGGTGGTAATTCCCTCCCCCTACCGGGAAGTCGTCGAGCCGCTGCGCCGGTGGCTGGATAATCTGCACCGGGAGAATCCGGACACCCTGATCAACCTGCTGGTGCCGGTCGTGGTCACGAACGAGCCGTTCGACAACTACCTGCACAACGGTGCGGCGGATCAGATCCTGCGGGACCTCCGCTACACGGAGGGCATCATCGTGACGGAGATTCCCTTCTACGTGAACATGAACCCGACCGAAAGCGTCCTCGCTTACGATCCTAACCAGTCGATGAATGCGGACGACTAGGTGTGGATGAGCAAGCGCCAGCAACTAAGTGTTGCTGGCGCTTGCTTTTTATATGGCCGCGGATTTCAGAGATTTCACAG
>JAQBPS010000347.1 GCA_028287415.1 Bacillota bacterium
TGCCTCCCCCGCTTCTCCCCGCGCATGCAGATGTTGACTCGGATCGGCTCGCAGCCTGCGGCCGGCCCGGACGATTCGCTGCTCGGCGGGTGGCTGACGCGAGTTCCGCTGACGCGGCACCTGACGCCGGGGCGGTTCCGCCTGGTGCAGTCAGGCCTGGCCGGGATGGTGCTGCTGGTGGCGACGCTGCCCTGGCTGCTCTTCCGCACACCCCCCGAGCCGCTGTCGCTCCTGCTCTACCCGGTGCTGGCGTGGTTGCTGCCGCTCGCCTGGCTGCTCGTACAGTTGCGCCGTCGCACGCTTCTCATCGCCCGGGCCTACCCGGACCTGCTGGCGCACGTGGCGACCCAAGCCCGGGCCGGCGCCGGGATACTCGAGGCCTTTGCGAGCGCCCCACCCGTGCTCCGGGAACCCCTGCGCGGCGAGGTGGCGGATCTGATTGCCGATCTGCGGATCGCCCCGTTACCCGCGGCACTCGAGCGGTTCGCCGACCGGTGCGGCCTCCCGGAAATCCGGGCGTTCGTCCGCAGTGTCATGCACCAGCAATCGCTCGGGATCGCCCTGGCGCGGGTGCTGGCGGATGAGGAGCGGCACGCCCTGGCCCTCGCCAGGCAGGCGGTGCGCCGGCGCATCCAGCAGTCGGCAATCATCATGGCGGCCGTCACGGTGATCTTGCTGATGAACGCCCTGGCCGTCTGCTTCACGCCGGTCGTCTTCGACCGCTCCCGGCTGATCACGCAGGAGCAGCGATCCCGGGATGCGCCCGTCGTCCCGGGCGGCGCCAACAGGCCGTAGGCCCGGGCCGCTGGTTGCCACCAACCGCACTGCGCCTCTCGCACACCGCCCTCGTCGCCCGGAGGAAAACCACACCCTGATGCGGAAACCTTCACCTCTAAAGGGAGGGCGCATCAGGGTGTCGACAGATGGACGCGGCTACCTCGCAGTAACAGTCGCAGCAGTGCTCTGGGGGATTGCCGGTGCGACGGCCAAGTACCTCTTCGCCAGCAGGGAAGTGCCCCCGTTCCTGCTCGTGCAGGTTCGCATGGGGCTTTCGTTTCTGGTCCTGGCCCTCGTCCTCGGCGCTGTCGCCCCCCGGCTCCTCCGGCTAGAGCGCTCGGACCTGGGCTTCTTCGCCCTCTGGGGCGTGTTGGGCATGGCCCTGGTACAGTTCACCTACCTGTTCACCATCTCGAAGACGAACGTCGCCACCGCCATCTTCCTCCAGTACCTGGCGCCGATCGTGACGGCGGTCTACGCCTGGCGCTTTGAGCGGCAGCGGCTGGGCGGGCTGCTGATCACCTGCCTCACCCTGGCCATGGGCGGTTCCGTCCTGCTGATCTTCGGCGGGACGGCCCGGCTGCTCGTCAGTCCGCTAGGGCTCGCTTCAGGGCTGGCATCAGCCGGCTTCATGTCGTTCTACACGATCTACGGGGCGAAGCGGATCAGCCGCCTCTCGCCATGGACGCTGCTCTGCTACGGCCTCGGGTTCGGCTTCGCCTTCTGGCTGCTGGTCGATGCCGGACTGGCCGTGGCGGGGCGCCCGGTGGCCGGCCTCCACCTACTGACATCGGGCGCCATGTGGGCCTTCTTTGGCTTCATCGCCATCCTCGCCACGATCGTCCCGTTCGGCCTCTACCTGACAGGCCTCAGGAGCATCAGCCCGACCCAGGCGACGATCACCGGCATGCTCGAGCCGGTCGTGGGCGGCATCGTCGCCTTCCTCGCCCTGGGCGAATCGCTGGGGTGGGGGCAGGTGGCGGGCGGTGGGCTGATCGTGGTCGCCGTCATACTGCTGCAAATCGGCCAAAAGCGGAGCAAAGCAACAGCGAAAAGTCCTCACCCGGCAGCGGGGTGAGGACTTTTTTCAGGCGCCTATGGCCGTTCACTTCAAGCTAAACAACTCTTTCATCCGCCTGACGTTCGAGCGGCTCACAATCACCTCAGAGTGCTGACTGTCCTTCATCTTCAGGATGTACGCGCCGTTGAAGTACGGGCTGATCTCCTTCACCTGGTAGATGTTGACCAGGTAGCTGCGGTGCGAGCGGAAGAACTGGTCCGTGGGCAGGCGCTCCGTCAGCTCCTGGAGGGTGTAGCGGGTGAGGAGCCGGTCGTTCTGGGTCTGCACGAACACGCTGTACCCCTCCGAGAAGATGTAAACGATCTCGCCGAGCGGCAGCGGGATCTGCTTCTCTTCCTTCTCGGTCAGCAGGAAGCTGAGGCCCGCGGCCTTGCGCTCCCCACGCTCCTCCCCCTCGGGCCTGTCAATTTGCGAGACCCCGGCGGCAGCCGTGCTGCCCACCGCTTCCCGCAGTCGCTGCACCGTCTCCTCCAGGCGAGCGCTCTCGAACGGCTTGAGCAGGTAGTCCACGGCCCGCAGCTCAAACGCCGGCACCGCATAGTTCTCGTAGGCCGTCACAAAGACGACCCTGGGCATGGGCTCACGGCCCTTGAGCTGCTTGACCAGCTCCACCCCGGTCATACCGGGCATCTGCACATCCAGAAAGACCACGTCATAATCCAGCGCATTAATCAGCCGCAGCGCCTCACGGGCGTTGGTCGCCTCACCGATGATCTCGACATCCGGGAAATTGCTCAACTGAAACCGCAGTTCCATCCGGGCGGGATATTCATCGTCTACGATCAACGCCTTAAGGACCACGCGATACACCCCTTTGTGCCGCATCCCTTCTCAGACTAATCGTGTGTACACAGAGCAATCTGCCAAGGCGGGAGAGATGGCCCGACTAAATCGTTGCGACCAAAATTCAGGAAGAGCCCGCTCAACGCACGGCAGTGCTGGAGGGGAAGGTGGGCGGGGGTATCCGGGCACACGCCGTTATGAGGATACGCTTACTGGCAGTTGGCCAGCTTCGCCAGCCGTCAGCGCCGCCCTCTCAACGTTTCCTGCAGAAAAGCCTGCCGGGCCTCGTGCGACTCCGTCGCCCTCGTGGCGGTGCGTCCCCTAAGGGCCTACGCGAACGCGGTTCCCGGCGGTGGCGCACTTAAGAAAGGGCCTACTGCCAGTTGCGGAGCCTCATGGGCGAAGCACGGAATACCACCGACCGCCCTGCCAACCTCCCGCGCTTTAACCAACTGCCTTGTTAAGCGGGATGCGCACCCTGATCGCCGTTCCTCGGCCCGGGCGGGTGCGAACTTGGAGCCGATACTCTTCGCCATACAAGGAGACCAGGCGGTCGTTCACGTTGGTCAGGCCCAGGCCCATGTTCGTGCCGTAGCCCTCCTCGAACACCCGGCGCAGGCGCTCCTTGTCCATGCCGATCCCGTTGTCGATGATGCAGACATGGACCTCGTCCCGTACCCGGTGCGCCCGGATGCCGATCACGCCGCCCTCCTCCTTCGACGCCAGCCCGTGGACGACCGAGTTCTCGACCAACGGCTGCAGCGTCAGGATCGGCACCTTCAGCCCGATCAACTCCGGCTCAACACGCAGCTTCACCTGGAGCTTCTCGCCGAAGCGGGCCTTCTCAAGCGACAGGTAGGTGCTGATGTACTCCAGCTCATCCTCCAGCGTGATGAAGTTCCCCCGGTAGGAGAGCGAACGCCGGAAGAAATGCGAGAGCGTGATCAGCAGTTCACGGGAGCGCTCCACATCCGTCCGTGAAAACATGATGATCGTGTTCAGCACATTGAACAGGAAGTGCGGGCGGATCTGTGCCTGAAGCGCCTCCAGGCGGGCCTTCGTCACCAGCTGCCGCTGATGGTCTGCCTCCGCCAGCTCCATCTGGAGCCCCAGCAAGGCCGCAATGCCCACCGCCAGCCGTACCGTATAGCTGGGAAGCGGGTGCGGCGATCCCCGGTACAGCTTGAAAGTGCCGACCACCTTGCCCCGGTACTTGAGCGGCGTGATCACAGCCGACTTGAGCGGGTGCGAGCAGCCCGGGTCATCACACGTCAGGACCGCCGGATCGTTGATGATGTTCGGCTCGCCAGTATCCAGCACATACCGGGTCGCACCGGTCAGGATCGGGCCACCCTGGTGATGCCGGCGGCAGCCGATCCCGTGAAAGCCCAGGATCTTCTCCTCACTGGTGATCGCCACCGCATCCACTTCCGTGATCTTGTGGATGATCTCACAGATTTTCTGCGCAGACTCCTCATTCAGCCCCTGCTTCAGGTAGGGCAGTGTCTCATCGCCGATCAGCAGGGTGGTATCAAACCTGGAGATCGACTCCAGCAACTGCGCCGACGGCGGCTCCTCCTCCGCATCGCCGCGGCGCACCATCAGCACCACCGCCACAACCTCGACGGCCATCAGGCCGGCGCTCAGCCAGCGGCTCCAGGCGCTATCGATCAGGAGCAGAAGCGCCGCCAGCGCGGCTGGCGCAATGACGGCCGTGAGCAGTCTCGTTCGCAGACCTGCCTGCATACTTGATCCCCTCTCCTGCTGCCGGTCGTCACAGCGCTCAGCGGTGCACCAGCGCGTAGCCCGAGCGGGCACCGGCCTTGTTCACGGCCACAACCCCCCAGGTCCCCGTCTCATGCGCCTCGTCCCGGAACCCGGGCACAGGCGTGGTCCCGAGCTTCTGCCAGTTGGGGTCCGTGTCGCGCTTGTAGTAAACCTCATATGCGGCGATATCCAACTCTACGTTGGGTATCCAGTCAATGAACGTGCCGCCCTGCCGCGGCACTGCCATGACCTGCCACGGCTGATTCGGTCGGGCACTCGCCTCCCAGTCATACTGGAAGAGCCCCCGGTAGTAATCCGTGAATGCGGATAACCCCTCCACCTTGATCGCCAGCTCGCGGGCATAGCGAAAGGAATTCTCCTGGCCGGTCATACTCGCGATGACCGTGGCACCGTCAACAATCAGCGAGTTATTGTGGTACGTGCCACCGATGCCCGCACCATCCATGTTCACAAGCCGGGCTTCCAGCTTGAGGTTCTCAATTTTGGCCATCAGGTTCAGGTAGGCGACCACCTGCTGATTGTCCCGCTGGCTGCCCGCCTGCACGCTGCGCGGGTCGAGCAGCACTTTAACCGTGACGCCGCGCCGGGCGGCCGCCAGAATCTCCTCAATATACGGGTCGGGGTAGTGGGTCAGGTTTTCGCCGGTCGCCGCCGCACCCCACCACAGGTTAATCGAGCTGGCGCTGATCAGCAGTTCGTGCTTCGCATTATGCAGCAACCCCAGGAAGCCCTTCTGCCTGTCCATGGTGTTGTCCGGGGAGAGGATGCGGGTGATCGTCGCCTGCCCGCTTACCGTCAGCGGCGACGGCTTCACCGGCGTGTACAGGAAGCAGGGACCCGGATCCGTCTTCTCGTCAGGCAGCAGGGCCCGGTCCCGTTGGTCGAAACGGCGAACCTCCGGGCCGCCGGAACCGAAGTCGAAATCCCATACTTCCTTGAATAGCTTTACCACGTCGGGGTTGCCCTTGATCGCGGCCACCCACTCCCGGTTGCCGCAGGTAGGGTCACTGCTGTAGGCGGCTTCAGCCCAGTTGCCGGAACCGACCAGCACGGTGTCGTCGTCGATCATGGCGTACTGACTGTTCAGTGAGTTAAACCGGGTGGAGAGAGCGCCGTCCCAGTTGAAGTAGTAGAGCAGATCGACCCCGCCCTTGACCAGCTTCTCCTGAAGGGCCTTGTCGGCCTCGCTCAAGTCGCCGCCCCCCGGATCACGGTCCACCGCCACCTGCACCTTGATCCCCCGCTTGACGGCGGCGATCAGGTGATCAGCCAGCACCTGGCTGCCAAACTGGTGGCCGGCGATCCGAATCGATTTCTTCGCCTTGTCGACCATGTCAAAGAGCATGGGGCCCGCATTGTCAGGGGCGGACGCAGCGGTGAGGGTCATATTGCCCGTGACGGCAGCCACCGGAAAGTCGCTCTGCCCGGCAAAGTAAACCCGTTCTGGCCGGGATTGCGTCCCGCCGGAGAACGATGCCGCAGTTGACGCCAGCCTCAGCTTGGCGCCGTCGCGCAGCCTGGTGAGCACCTGATTCGCCGGGGTGAGGGGGTCCGAATTGACGAAAGCGATCGGGGGCCCGGCCCAGGGCGCCGGGATACCGGTTACCGAACCATACGCAAGAATATCTATTAGTGCGCCATTATCGTCCAAAAGACGGACAATGTCGCCATTGTCATTCAGGATCGGCGCCTTGTGATCCGGCAGCTTCAAGTCAGGGACGGCCTTGTCCGTATCCCCCCCATACTCGAAGTCAGGGGAGAAGCTCCAGTAGTTCTTGAAGTATTCGGCGCTATGGGCCAGGTAGAGCACCTTGCCCGGCTCCAGCGTCAGTGTCGGCAGGACCACCTTGCCCGAGCCGGTCGCGACTGTCCACCCCGTAATCAGGTGCGGTTTGGTGCCGCCGTTGATCACGGCGATCGCCTCACCCTCGCCCTCTGCACGCACGAGCTTGCTCTTGCGGGCCACCGGCAGTACCTGGTAGATCCGTATATCGTTCGCCGCTTCGGGATCGCTGTGGGTGCTACACCCTGTGAGCAGCGACGCCACGAGCGCGGCCGCCATTGTTGCAGCAAGCAGACGGCGTAACAAAGGCCCACGCTCCCAGTTTCACATTAGACTGGTTCTGATCTGGATTTATTCGACTTTCTAAACGCTCTTGCCTGCTGGCAGCCCGTGCAATGAGATGGGAGGGCAACATTCTTTTGACAGCGCCTGAACCAGCTTACCAGTCCCCGACTGAAGTAGCGCCCGGGATCTTCCTGGTACCCATTCCGATTCCGATTCCGCTCAAATATGTAAATTGCTACCTCTGCAAAGGGCCGTCCGGCTGGACACTGGTTGATGCCGGGTTTCACGACGCCCTCGCTGAGGATGCCTGGCCGCGGGCATTCGCCGAATTGGGGATCCGGCCGCAGGATATCGACCGCATTCTGGTCACCCACTACCACCCTGACCACCTCGGCGGGGCGGGCTGGCTCCAGCAGCTGACCGGGGCGCCCGTTTATCTGCCGGAGACCGACTTGCGGCAGGTGGAACTGTTCT
>JAQBPS010000350.1 GCA_028287415.1 Bacillota bacterium
GTCGACTACGCCTGGAACAAGGGCGTCTTCCTCGCCTGCGCCGCCGGCAACGACGGCACAAGCAGCACCGCCAACGCCTATCCAGGCGCCTACACCAACTGCTTCGCAGTCGCCTCCACCAACAGCAGCGATGCGAAGTCGTCCTTCTCCAACTACGGCACCTGGGTCGAGGCGGCCGCCCCCGGCGAGGGAATCTACTCCACCTGGATGAACAGCGGCTACAACACGATCAGCGGCACGTCGATGGCGACGCCGCACGTCGCCGGTCTCGCCGGATTGCTCGCCTCCCAGGGCCTGACGAATGCGCAGATTCGGGACCGGATCTGCTCAACAGCCGATCACATCAGCGGGACAGGCAGCAACTGGACCTGCGGGCGCATCAACGCCTATGCGGCCGTGAACAACACCACGCCGCCCCCGCCGCCGCCCCCGCCGCCCACCGGTGGAGCCCTGACCAACGGCGGCTTTGAGAACGGCACCAGCCCCTGGGTGCAGTCCTCGACCAACGGGTACCAGCTGATCGACACGACCCGCCCCCACGCCGGCAGCTACAGCGCCTACCTGGCCGGCTACAACTCTGCTACCGACACCATCTACCAGACGGTCGCCATCCCGACGAACGGCACACTCAGCTACTGGTGGTACATGTCGAGTGCGGAGGGGACCACCACCGCCTACGACTACCTGCGGGTGCGGCTGTACAACACCAGCGGCGTGCTGGTGGCCACGCTCAAAACCCGGAGCAACCGGGACGCCCGTGGCGCCTGGTACCAGGACAGCATCAGCCTGGCCAGCTACGCCGGCCAGACGCTGCGGATCCGGTTCGAAGGGACCACCGACTCCTCCCTCGTCACAGACTTCTTTGTCGACGACGTGGCAGTGAATTAAGGGACGAAAGAGCCCGACTCGCATCACAGCGAGTCGGGCCTTTTCATGTCGCCTGGAGACCGGGTTATTCCCCTGCGTAAGCCAGGTAGGCCACCTTATCCCCGGTGCCGGCCGCCTGATTTCCCTGCAACGGGTAAGCGATGATGATGCCATCCCGCGGCGCGAGAATTTGCTCCAGCTCGGCCCCCCAGAAGTCACGGAGCACGGCCACCGGCTCGCCCTTACTGACCCGCTCCCCACACTGCCGCGTCAGGTGGCAGATGCCCCCTCGGCTCGCACCCAGCGAAACGTAGGTCAGCACCTCGCTGAACGCACCGGGGACCGTGACCGGCTCGGCCGCGCCGGGCAGCATCTCCAGGTGCTTCAGGACGTTGCACATCCCGGTCACGCCGGTCGCGACCGAGGTCGGCTCCAGCCGGCGGGAGAAGACGAACTCCGGCGTGATTGTCGGCTTGCCCTGCGACATGCAGTGGCCCGAGAGGGTTCCGGCGTAGGCCGTATTGGCATTCACAACCGGGTAGCCAAATGCCTTCGCCATGGCGATCGACTTGGCTCGCACTGTTGGCGTGCCCTCCTCCCCCACAATGGTGAAGTGCAGCGACGGGGGGTTGCAGGAGTGGCAGTCGATCACGTAGTCGGCGCGGTCCAGCAGTTCCCGGGTGATCACCCGCGCCGCCCGGTACGACACGGTACTCCCCGCCGTACCCGGGAAAACCCGGTTCATGTCCTGCGCATCCTGGGGCGTGAACCGGCTGGAGGCAAGGTAGGCCCAGGGGTTCAGCTGGGGCGCCAGAATCACGGTGCCGCGTAGTAGGGCGGGGTCGAGCGCCTCCTTGACCAGCCGTCGGCAGATCTCGATGGTCACGATCTCAATGCCGTGAAGGCCACCCGCAATCAGGAAGGTCGGCCCGGGCTTCGCCCCGTTCACCACGGCAATCGGGATGCGCACTTCCCGGCCGTCCATGCCGTAACCGATGGTCAGCTCGCCATAGCCGGTTTCGCCCGAGGTTGCGGCTGCTGTGCCAACCTGAAAGAGTGTCATTGCGCCACCTCCACGGCCCCGCCCTTCATAACCAGACGGACCCGCAGCAGGGCAGAGCGATCCACCAGGGGGTCACCCGCAACGGCAATCACATCAGCCAACTTGCCGACCGCCAGCGTGCCCAGGTCCCGGTCGAGGCCGCACAGCTCTGCGCCACGCAGCGTGAGCGCCTGAAGTGCCTGCATCGGGCTCCAGCCTGCGCCAAGCAAGGCCCCCATCTCCATATCCATGCGGCAGTGGTTTGTGTCGTTGCCCACGGCCACCTTGACGCCGTACTGGCTCGCCCACTTGCGCACCGCAAGGCTCCCCTCCAGCACCCGGTTGATTTTTGCCCGGTAGAAGTCAGGCGTGCCCGGGTCGGCCGCAGCCGCTTCGCCTACGCCGTGGGTAATCACCAGCCAGGTACCGCGCTCAGCCAGCAGTTTCACGTCGTCCTCGGTGATCATGATGCCGTGCTCAACCGTATCGACGCCGGCTTCCACCGCCACCCGCAGCCCGGGCCCGCCATGAATGTGGGCGGCGACCGGGCGACCGGCCCGGTGCGCTTCATCAATACAAGCCTGAATTTCCTCGGTAGCGAACTCCTGCGAGTCCGGCCGGGAGCCCCGGGTAGACATGCCGCCACTGACCATGATCTTGATCACATCAACGCCCCGCTTCAACTGCTCGCGCACGGCCTTGCGCATATCACCCACACCGTCGGTCTCCCGGCCGAGGAAATGCGCGTGTCCGCCAGTGCGAATAATCGGCTGCCCGGAGATCAGCAGCCGCGGCCCGGGAATCAGGCCGGCGTTGATCGCCCGCTTCATCTCGACATCAATAAAGTTCTTCTCACCCACATCACGCATTGTCGTAATGCCGGCCTGGAGGATCTTCCTGGCATTCTGGACGGCGGTGATCGTGAGCCACGCGTCCGGCTGGCTGCACTGGGCGGCCTCGTCGCCCATGTCCAGCACCAGATGTTCGTGGCAGTCGATCATGCCGGGCATGACGGTGTGGCCACTGTAGTCGAGAATCTCATCCGCCGGACCGGGACGGAACTCCACCTGGTCCAGAATCTGCGCAATCCGTTCGCCGTCCACGGCCAGCACCTGGCCGGACCTGGGAACAGTGCCGGTCGCATCGATCAGGGTACCACAAATGATGTACTTCACGGGCCAGCCTCCTCGCGGTCGTTACTTCGTCAGCTCTGCGTAATTAACGATGACGTACTCGTCCAGCCGGGGCACGAACCCCTTCAGCTTCTTGCTGACACCGATCAGTTGCGGCTCGTAGTACAGGGGCAGGGCGGCCAGGTCATCATAGAGGATCTTCTGACCTTCCTGGTAGAGCTTGATCACCTTCGCATCGTCCAGTTCCGCGGCCGACTGATCGATGATCTGATCGACTCGGGGGTTGTTGTACTTGCCGCGGGCGGTCTGCGAGTAGAACATGCTGCGCCAGTGGCTGGTCGGGTTGAGCGTGAAATCGGTCTGGCCGATGAAGTACACGTCGTACTGACCCTCGTTCGCCTTGGCGATAAACGCCGACCAGGCGAGGGCCTCAAACTGGACGTTGACGCCCAGCTTTTTGAACATGCCGGCGACCGCCTCATTCACCTGCTTGTCCATGGAATAGCGGCCGATTGGCGCCCCCATCTTGATCGGCTCGCCGCCATACCCCGACTCCTGGAGCAGTTGCTTCGCCTTTTCCAGGTTATACGCAAAGGGTGGCAGGGACTTGTCGTAGCCAATGGTACCGGGCGGGGAGACCGAGTTGGCGACTACTGTAGTGCCGGAGAGGATGTTTTTGACGAGGGAGTCGCGGTCGATGGCGAGGGAGAGCGCCTGGCGAAATTTCAGGTTCGCCACCTGCTTGTTCGTGAACTGGAGCACCAGCCAGTCGACGCGCAGGGTCGGGGTGTAGATCACATCGAGCGCCCCGTTGGACTTGAGCTTCTCGAGCTTGTCCGGCGACAGATTCTCAGCGATCTGCACCTCGCCGGCCTCGAGCGCAGCCATGCGGGTCGCGTTCTCCGGCATGATCCGAAAAGTGATCTTCTTCGCCTTGCCCTTCTCACCCCAGTACCCATCAAACCGTTCGACGATCACCGAGCTGTTCGGCGTGTACGAGACAATCTTGTACGGCCCCGTGCCCACCGGCTTCTTCGTAAACTCGGCGCCCATCTCCCGGGCCGCCTGCGGCGCCACAATTGGCACCTGCGCCAGCGAGTTCAGCAGTGCGCGGGTCGGATACTTGGTCGTGATCACAAGCGTCGCGGCATCTTTCGCTTCAACCTTGGCGATATCATTCGTCCAGGTCTTCAACTGCGTGGTGAAGTCCTTGTCCATGATGCTGGTCAGCGTGTAGGCGACCGCCGCCGCATCCAGTGTCTCGCCATCATGGAACTTCACGCCCGAGCGAATCTTGAACTCCCAGGTGGTCGGGTCGACGGTTTTCCAGGACTCGGCCAGCAGCGGGTAGATCTCCATTTTGTCGCCCGTCTGCTTGCGAAACACCAGCGGCTCGAAGAGGTGGGCGTTCATGCTGTAGCCCGGGCCGACCCAGGTCTTACGCGGGTCAAGGTCGACCGGATCGGCGCCGGAGGCAACCGCCAGCTCAAACTCGCCGCTTGGCGCGGGCCCGCCGGAACCCGTTCCACCCGGCGCCGCACCCTTGGTCGGGGACGAGCCGCAGGCGGTCAGGGTGAGGATCGCTGTGATCAGGAGCAGCGAGATGGATCCGATCCGTCGCCGGCTCTTCATATGAGACGCCCCCTTCTGTATCTTGCGGCCTACTGCCTCACGCAGACCTCGCCGTTCTTCATCACCAGCCGGACTCGGGCGAGGGCCGGGGGGTCGGTCAGGGGATCGCCGTCCACGGCGATCAGGTCCGCCAGCTTCCCGGCCTCCAGCGTGCCAACCCGGTCGGCAATGTCGCACAGTTCCGCGCCGCGCAGGGTTGCTGCCTGAAGCGCCGCCATCGGCTTGAACCCAGCCTGGATCAGCATTGCGACCTCCACGTCGGTCCGGCAGTGGTGGGTGTCATTGCCCACTGCGACTTTTACGCCGTGCCGCCTGGCCTGTTCCAGCATCCCGGTCCGCCGGGATAGGGCCCGCTGCGCCTTCTCCCGGTAAAAGGCAGGAGCGCCGGGATCGTCGGCCACCGCCCGGCCCACGCCCACCGTGCTGACCAGCCAGGTGCCATGGCGGGCCATCAGCGCAAGGTCAGCTTCCGTCAGGTACGCGCCGTGCTCCACCGTATCGACCCCCGCCTCCACGGCAACCTTCAGCCCGGGACCGCCATGCAGGTGGGCGACCACCTTCCGGCCCGCCCGGTGGGCCTCATCGATGCAGGCCCGGATCTCCTCGCTTGAGAACTCCTGGCCGTCAGGGCTGCTGCCGAGCGTCGAGTTGCCCCCGCTCACCATGACCTTGATCCAATCGACGCCTTGCTTGAGCTGCTCCCGCACCGCCTTGCGCATGTCAGCAACGCCATCGGTCTCCCGGCCGAGGAAGTGGCCGTGGCCGCCGGTGCGGATGATCGGCTGGCCGCTGATCAGCAGGCGCGGGCCGGGGATCACGCCGGCATCGATCGCCCGCTTCATCTGCACGTCAATGAAGTTCTTCTCGCCCACGTCCCGCATTGTGGTGATCCCGCTCTCGAGAATCTTGCGGGCGTTCACCGTCGCCATGATCGTCAGCCAGGCGTCGGACTCGGTGCACTGGGCCGCCTCATCGCCCATGTCAAGGCAGAGGTGCTCATGACAGTCAATCAGGCCGGGCATCACCGTCAGGTGAGAGAGGTCGATCAGATCGGCACCGGCTGCCGGCTCCCATCCGGCCCCGACCCGGATGGCGGCAATGGTATCCCCCTCGATCGCCAGAATCTGATCCTGCGCGGCAGGGCGTCCGGTGCAGTCGATCAGGGTGCCGCAGCGAATGTAGCGCACAAGACTCCTCCTGTTCATTTGCGGTTGTTCCGCTGAGTCGGGTCCAGCGCATCGCGGGCGCCGTCGCCCAGGATGTTGAAGCTAAGCGCCGTCGCCATGAGCGTGAGCCCCGGCACCAGCGCAATCCACCAGGCGTCGGTGATATACTCCCGGCCGTCCGCCAGCATGCCGCCCCAGGTCGGCACCGAGGTGGGCACGCCCAGCCCGAGGTAGCTGAGGGAGGACTCCGCGATGATCAGGGCAGCCGCCTCGCATGAGGCGATCACCAGGAAGGATGAGAACACATTCGGCAGCACATGCTGCCGAATAATCCGGCCACCGGTCGCCCCCAGCGCGCGGGCCGCCTCGACGAACTCCCGGTTGCGCACGCTGAGCACGGCCCCGCGGATCACCTTGGCATAGCTGATCCAGCTGGTCAGCGACAGCACCAGAATCACGTTGAGCAGGCTCGGTCCGAGGATCGAGACCAGCGCCAGCGCGAGCAGCAGAAACGGAAAGGCCAACTGTATGTCGGCGATCCGCATGATGAACGCATCAACCTTACCGCCGTAGAAGCCGGAGATCAGCCCCAGCACCAGCCCGATGCCGCCGCCCAGCGTTACCGAGGAGAGGCCGACGAGGAGCGAGACCCGGGCGCCGTAGATCAGCCGGGGCACCAGGTCCCGGCCCAGCTGGTCCGTACCGAGGGTATAGACCTTGCCCGAATCGTCATGGAAACCGGGTGGCTTCAGCCGCTGCCCCAGGTTCTGGTCATCCAGGTTGCCACGCACAATCAACGGAGCCCCAATCGCGATCAGCACGACCAGGATCAGGAACAAAAAGGCGATCAGCGACGTCTTGCGCCGGGCCAGTCTCCGAAGCAGCATCACAGGTGATCACCCCCCGGTCAGTCGTAGGCGATGCGCGGGTCCAGCAGCACGTAACCAACGTCAACGATCAAGTTGATCACGACAAAAACGACAGCAGAGATCAGCACCATCACCTGCACCACCGGGTAATCGCGGTACCCGATCGAACTGACCAGCAGCGAGCCCGCACCCGGCCAGGCAAAGACCGTCTCGGTGATAATCGCACCACCCAGCAGGTTGCCGACTTGCAGCCCCAGCACCGTCACAACCGGAATCAGGGCATTCTTCAGTGCGTGCTTGAAAATGACCACCCGCTGCGCCAGTCCCTTGGCCCGCGCTGTCCGTACATAATCCTGGCGAATCACCTCCAGCATGCTCGACCGCATCAGGCGGGTGACCAGAGCCACCTGGGAAAAGGCCAGGGTGACCGCCGGCAGCAGGAGGTGCCTCGGCTCGCCGAACCCCGAGGTGGGCAGAACGCGAAACTGGACGGCAAAGATGAGGATCAGGATCATCCCCAGCCAGTACGTGGGCATGGACTGCCCCAGCAGGGCGACGACACCCACGAAACTGTCCAGCCAGCCGTTCTGCCGCAACGCTGCAAGGATGCCCATTGGAATCGCGATCAGGATCGTCAGCGTAAGTGAGGCGCCTGCGAGCAGGAAGGTGGCCGGCAAGTACCGCAGGGTCAGCGGCAGGGCCGGTGCCTGGCGCCGAAACGAGATGCCGAAATCACCGGTCAGCACCTGCTTCACATAGAGCCCGAACTGGGCATAGGCAGGCTGATCGACGCCCAGGCTATGCCGCATCTGCTGAATCTCCGCCGGCGTGGCGGTCTCGGGCAGCATCAACACCGCCGGGTCGCCGGGCACGACACGGAGCAGCACGAACGAGAGGATCAGGGCTCCCAGGAGCACCGTGAGCGCTTGCAGCACCCGGCGCATGACATAACGCCCCATGGCAATCACCCCTTCGCGTTTGCGATCGTGCAGCGAGAATTGGCAAGTTTTTTTGCCGATACAGGCGTCAGCAACAATTCTTCTCTCTTTTATCGCTATATTAGCAGGTCCGCATGATATGTCAACAGATATTTCGATCATCATTGGGAAGTCAGAATCTAAGCCGGAACACCGCCAGGACAGTGCCTGGCGGTGTCATACTGAAGGTGGTATCGCAGTTGCATCGAACAGAAAGGGGAAAGAAAGGGGGCATCGTTTTGTTTGTGCTGGAAGCGATCCAAGAGGCCTATCCCAATCTGAGCAAGTCGAAGCAGCGGCTCGCCGAATACCTCACGGAACATTGGCAGGAAGCTGCATTCTGGCCGGCAGGCACGCTGGCACGCCGGGTGGGGCTGAGTGAATCACTGGTTGTGCGGTTCGCCCAAGATCTCGGCTATGCCGGGTACAAGCAGATTCAGCAGGATCTCCAGGCCCTGGTACGCCAGCGGCTGCCCATGGCCTCCAAGCTGGAAGCATCCTCCACCGCGCAGGGAACCGACAGTGAGACGGTGGCGGCGACCATCCAAAATGACATTGACAATCTGACGGCGGTCGTGGAGCAAACCACGCCGGGGACATTCACGCAGGTCGCTGAGGCGATCGTGCAGGCGCGCCAGGTGATGGTCGTAGGCACGGGGCACTCCGGGGCAATGGCCCATTTGATGGCCAACATGCTGAACCTGATTACCGGAAACGCCTTTGTCCCTGCCACTGGTCCGGCGATGCCATTCGCGGGCGTCGCTCGGGCGACGCCGGAGGATCTCGTCATCTGCATCAGCTTTCCGCGCTACATGCGGTCGACCATTCAGGCGGGCGAGGTGGCGAAGGAGCAAAAAGCCAGGGTAGTCGCCATCACCGACGGCATGCTGTCGCCGCTGGCGCGGCTTGCGGACCATGCCATTCTGGTGCGGAACCGCGGCCTCTCCTTTGCGGAGTCCCATGCGGCAACGGTGGGGGCGATCAATGTGCTGACCAATCTGGTGGGACGTCGCGCTGCGGGGTCTCACCGCACCGGGCTGGCGCGGCTGGAGGAGATTTATGAGCGGTACGGCCTCCTGGAGTGAATGCAGAATTTTTCGCGCAGTAGGCAGGAACGCTTGCGGCCGTGACGAATAGCTATGCTCCAACCGGCAAGAATAATTGCTGTCATTCGTTTTTATGACAACAAGTAATGCCGTTGAAAGGGGGAAGGCTTCGTGAAAGGGCGGCTGCGGCTTTCCGGATGGGCGCTCAGTCTCGTTGCGGTGCTGGTGGTGACTGCTTGCAGCGGCGGTGGAAAGGGATCAGGCGGAGTGCGAGCGCCGACCGGCGGGGAGGGTGCCGGGCAGATACCGGCCGGGACGACGGAGATTGCCATTGCGTCAGGTGCGGACCCTGTCAGCCTGGACCCGCGCAGGACCTGGGTCGGACCGGGGTACAGCATCAACGCGCACATCTCCGAGCCACTGGTGTTCCGGCAGATTGAGGGCGATCAGGTGAAGCTGGTCGGTGTCCTGGCTGAGAAGTTCGAAAATGTCGATCCGGTCACGTGGAAGTTCACGCTCCGCAAGGGCGTCAAGTTCCACAATGGCAAGCCGCTGACCGCAGAAGCCGTGAAATTCACCTTCGAGTCGATCCTGGACAAGAACTTTGTCACGCCGCTCAAGACGTGGCTGAGTGACATCGAAAGCGTCACGGCCGAGAGCGAACTGGTGGTGGTGGTCAAGACCAAGTATCCGACCCGCGGGCTTTTGAGCTCGCTTGCTCAGGTGCCGATTGTGGAGCCTGGTGCGGTGAAGGAGCTGGGCGAGCGATTCAACACAAACCCGGTCGGGACCGGCCCCTACAAGGTTGTGAAGTACACCCCGAACAGCTCCGTGGTGGTCGAACGTTTTGGCGACTACTGGGGTAAACCGGGCAAGCCGGACAGGATCACCTTCCGCATCATGCCGGAGAATGCCGTAAGGCTTGCG
>JAQBPS010000418.1 GCA_028287415.1 Bacillota bacterium
AGTGGGGTGTTTAAATATTATATTTAACACCTGAGTCCCACCCTCAAGATGACCACCTGAGAAAATCCGCACGGTCTCCGGAAATCTGCGTGATCCGCGTACTCCGCGTCAAAATAGAAAACCCACACAGCCCACCTACGTGTGCCTTTTACACCCGGAATCGTGCCACCTGCGACTGGAGCTCGGCCGCCACCCGGCTCAGGCTGCCCGCACTGTTGGCGATTGAGTCCGCTCCGGCACTCAGCTCCTCCATGGCGGCGGAGACCTCCTCGGACGATGAGGCGTTCTCCTCGGAGACCGCTGCAATTGCGTGGATCGCTTCCGTCACCTGGTCGGCGCCGGCCGCCATCTCCTCGGTGGCCGCGGTGTTCTCCTCGGTGACGCTCGCCACCGCGTTCACCGCCTGCATGACCTGTCCGCTGACCGTCGTCAGCCGTGTTGAGACTGCGATTACGGTGTCCACCCGGTCGCCCGTCTCAGCGACCATGCGCTGAATCTCTTCAAGCGAGCTGCGGGTCTCGACCGACAGCTTCGAGCCTTCTTCCACCTCAGCGGTCACTGCTTCCATGTTCTGCACCGCCTGCGTGGTGCTGAGCCGGACGCTGGTGATCAGTGAGGCGATCTCCTGCGAGGAGCGGGCCGCACGCTCAGCGAGCTTGCGCACCTCATCAGCGACAACCGCAAAGCCCCGGCCGTGGTCACCGGCCCGAGCGGCCTCGATGGCGGCATTCAGGGCCAGCAGGTTCGTCTGGTCCGCAATCTCCGTGATGGTGGTCGTGATCTCGCTGATCTGCGATGACGTGCGGCCCAGCTCCCGGATCTGCCCCGCGGTGGCGACCACCGCGTTGTGGATGCGGCTCATGCCCTCCGACGAGCGCTGGATCACATCGCCACCGCTCTGGGCGGCGACCGTCGCCTGCCGGGAGGTCTCAATGGCGGTGCCGAGGGCGGCATCAGCTTCAGCGATCGCATCGGCCATCTCGGCGACGAGTTCGGCGGAGTCCTGGGCGTTCCGGGCCTGATCCTGGGCGCCGGCCGCGATCTGCGTGATCGCTGTGCGCAGCTCTTCCACAACCCGGCTGGCCTCGTGCGCCGACCGGGACTGATCGGAGGCGCCCTGGGCCACGCCACCGACCGCCTGCGTCACCTCGACAGACGACTCGGATACCTGCCCGGTGATCGTGGCGAGGTCATCGGCGGCGGTGGCGACTTGCCCGCTGCCGCTGGTGACCTGGCGCACCAGCGTGCGGAGGTTCTCGACCATCTGGTTGAAGGTGGCGGCCACTTCGCCCAGCTCATCCCGCGAGGTGATGCGCACTGCGGCGACCGTGAGATCGCCATCGGCCACCCGGCTGGCGACCTCCGCCAGGCGGCGGATCGGGGCGGAGAGCGCCCGGGCGAGCAGCATGGCAGCGATGATGCCGATCAGGAGTGCGGCGAGCACCGTCCCCAGCATCAGCTGGAGGCTCTGATTGGCCTGCGTGTTCCCCTGGGTGACGGTGTCCCCAGTTCGCTGGTTGATGCCGCCGGCGATGTCGGATGCGGTGCCTGCCATCGTGACGATGCGGGGCATGGCCGTCTGCTGGAATGTCATGAGGGCCTGATCGCGCTGGCCGCTGCGGGCGTTGGCGAAGATCTCCTGGATGGCGTTAAAGTCGTCGGATTCCAGCGCTTTGATCGACTTGAACTGGTCCCGGGTTGTGCTGCTGGTGGCCGTAGTGATCAGGCCGTCAAGCTGCTTCGCAAGCTGTGAACTCGTCGCCTTGTAGTCGGTCGCATCCTGCTCGTTCTGGGTGAGCATGAACGACTGCGCTTGCATAGCCTCTCGGTTTACCAGCACCTGGACCTGCTGCGCACCCTGAGCCAGGAGCGTTTTCCGGGCGATATCCGCAACCGATGCCTGCAGTCGCTGGATTGCCAGGTAGCCGACGAGTCCCACCACCACCATGATGACGAGCAGGAGCAGCGACGAAGCCAGCAGCTTGGTGCGAATCGAGATGCGAGCCTTCTTCTTCAACCCGGGTAGCCTCCTAAAGCTAAATTTCACCGATGTATGAAAACAACAAAAAGCTACAGCCTGGACAGCTGTAGCTTTGTCCCGGCCTTCGGCGGTCCCGCTGCCGTGGCCCTTTGCAGGGCTGTAGGCCGGTGACTTTGCGACGCCGGCTTTCGCCGGTTGTGCCTTTATCGAGCGGTGCTATAAAAATAGCGCAAACCACAAAGATTATATTAAGGCAATGAATGACCCCTTGCAAGAACTTTTAGTCCTACTGCGGATATCGGCTGTGAATGAAGCCATTGTCATCGACGCCGTGCTGGCGGATCAGCGGATCGAGCAGCACGAGCTGGTAGCCCTGCTGGCGGAGCGTCTGGATCACAGTTGGCAGGGCCTGGTCGGTCTGCTTGCAGGAGTCGCTGGCATGCATCAGGATGATGGCGCCGGGGTGGATCAGTTTGGTGCTCCTGCGGATGATCGTGTCGACGCCGGGGTTCTTCCAGTCGAGGGAGTCGACGGACCAGATGACGGTCGCGTAGCCCATGTCCTTGGCGCCCTGCACGGAGTTCTTGTCAAAGGCGCCGTTCGGCGGGCGGATGTAGGTGGGTGCCTTGCCGGTCAGCTGCTCGAGGATCGTATTGGCGGCGCTGACATTGCGGGCAGCGCCCTCCCGCCCGAGGGTGTTCAGGTCGACGTGCGCCTGGCCGTGGCTCTCGATCTCGTGCCCCTCATTCTTGATGCGCTGGACCAGCTCTTCATGGTCCTTGCTCCAGGGGCCGGAGAGGAAGAAGGTGGCCTTGAGGTTCTCCTGCTTCAGGACGTCGAGGACCTTGGGCGCCATCTTGTTGCCCCAGGAGATGTCGAAGGTGAGGGCCGCGACTTTCTGGTCGGTCTTGGCGGAGTAGATGGGGCGCATGGTCGGCTGAAGGCTGGCGGAGGCGGGGAAGGCGATCTCGGCCTCTTCGTTGTGCTCCTCGACGCTGGTCGGCGTGGCATACCAGGCGCCCACGCCCAGGATGGCGACGGCGGCCAGGCCGGCTACGGTCCAGCGCATCTGCCGCGTCACGGTGATGACATACATGGGGACCCCCCTTTGTTGTCCAGGCTGGTGTCTGTAGCCATGCTATGGCTTGGCTGCATGTCCCATGTCCGGGAATATGGACGAGGTCCATGGATCGGACCGTGTGCTGAGTGAGTGTGTGCTGAGTGAGCGTGTGCTGAGTGAGCATAACAACACGGAAGACCCCCTCTTGGCAGGGGGTCTTCCGTGTTGTTATGCACTTCGCGACACGGCCCAGGCGATTGCTAGGGACATCGGAGGAAGTCCTGCACCAGAGACAGATAGTAGGCGACCCCCACCGGAATGCACCCCTCGTCCAGATTCAACCGTGGCGTGTGAAGCCCTGCCCGCTCCCGGTCCTCCGGCGCCGCGGCCCCCAGCCTGCCGAAGCTGCCAGGCCGCTCCTGCAGGTAGAAGGCGAAGTCCTCTGCGCCCATGGAGGGCGCCATGTCGGTGATATTCCCTTCCCCCAGGACCGTCGCCGCTGCCGCCCGGGCAAGGGCAGTCTCCCCCGGCGAGTTGACCAGCACGGGGTAGCCGGTCCGTACCTCGAGGGTCGCGGTGGCTCCGTGAGCGACACAGACGCCATCGGCCACTTCCTGAATGCGCCGCAGCACCTGCTCCCGGACCGGCTGGCTCATGGTGCGGACGGTGCCCTGGAGAACCGCCTCGCCAGGGATGATATTGTGCTTGTTGCCGCTATGGATCGAGCCCACCGTCAGTACCACCGGATCGAACGGATTGATGTTACGGCTGACCACACTCTGAAGGGCGTTCACCACCTGGCACGCAACATAGACCGCATCGACGGTGGCATACGGGTGCGCCCCGTGGCCACCCTTGCCGTGGATGGTCAAGTCGAACTCGTCAGGAGCCGCCATGCGCGGACCGTCGCCAAACCCCATCTGCCCCACCGTGAGTGATGGGAGTACGTGCAGTCCGAAGATCGCATCCACATGCGGATTCTCGAGCACCCCGTCCTTGATCATCAGGCTGGCGCCGCCGGGGGCGCTCTCCTCGCCCGGCTGGAAGATCAGCACGACCTGCCCCGTCAATTCCGGCTGAAGTTCCCTCAGCGCCCTGGCGGTGCCCAGCAGAACGGCGGTGTGGACATCATGGCCACAGGCGTGCATGAGCCCCTCCTTGCGGGAGGCGAACGGGAGGCCGGTCTGCTCCTGGATGGGAAGGGCATCGATGTCGGCCCGGAGGGCGATGGTGCGACCCGGCCCCTTGCCGCCCTGCAGAACCACCTTGATGCCAAACCCACCGATGCCGGTCTGCGGCTGATACCCGATCTTCCGGAGTTCCGCCGCGATGAATTCGCTGGTCTCCCGCTCCTGGTAACTCAGTTCCGGATATGCATGCAGGTGCCGCCGGCAAGCGGTTGCCCACTCGGCCACAGAGGCTGCCAGTTCCTGAAACCGTGCCGTTTCGATGGTAAGACCTCCCGATTGTAATGTCATAACATAACTAGCCAATTTGTAATGATGAAAAACCTATTCCACTTAATCAGAAACAACACCTCCTTGAATTCGTCCAATCCAACAATCATCTATCACGTCTCTTTTTTTAGATTTATTTGTTTGTATCAGCAGGAATTGCAGAAACAGGCGGGAAAGATTATTACATTCGATCTCCATTTGTTATATCAAATTGTGATCGAAGCTGGGAATCGGGCGAGCCTGACCGTGGCCATGAGATATTTTCCCTTCGGAGGCATCACACGTGACTGCAAAAAATCTGCCGCTAAACAAGCGCATCTACGCGGATCTGCTCACCCTGATTCAGCGTGGCGAACTGGGTCCCGGCGCCGCACTGCCCACCGAGAAGGAGCTTCAGGAGCAGTACGGCGTCAGCCGGGCGCCCGTCCGTCAGGCGCTGGCTCGGCTGGAGAACGAGGGACACATCCGCCGCACGCCGGGCCGGGGCACCGAGGTCTTGCAACTCCAGGTAGCACCGACGGTGAAGCTGTCCGGCTTTGCCCACTTCTACAACCGCCTGGTGGACAGCATCACCAGCCGGATTCTCAAGGTTGAGACGGTCCCCGCCGATGAGGAGATCGCCGGGCACCTGGGGCTGGAGCCGGGGCTGCCAGTCATGAAGGTCCACAGGGTCCGCATGGTGTCCGGTGAGCCCACCGCTTACATGACGAACTACTTTGCCGTGCCGGACTTCTCCCTGGAGTTCCCCGACACCGGCAGCGAGCACTTTACGCTGCAGCAGCTGATCCGGCAGAACTTCCATCGGGATGAGGCTGAGGTGCAGGAAGACCTGGTGGCGGCGATTGTGCCGCCGGAGGTCGGCCAGGTGCTTCAGTTGCCCCCCGGGACCCCCGTTCTCTTCGTGACCCGCCGAGGCTGGGACAGCGAGCGCAGGCCGGTGGAGGTGAGCCGCTACTGGGCCCGCAGCGATGTCACGACGTACCGCACGTTTCTTTCGACCAAGTAGTGGAGGTGGGACAGGTGGACAGAACGGCGAGGCCTTGATTGACATTTTCGGGATGCGTGAAGTCATTTACGGAGGGAACTAACATGAGCAACGACCGCGTTATGCCCGAGTACCGGATCCGCCTTCGGATCGACCGTCCCGACCCAGCCACCTACGCCGGGTACACCGAGTACCCCACAGCCTGCATTTCCGATGCCTTCCGCAAGCGCCAGACCCTGCCGCCGAGCATCAAGCCGGTCTGGGGCCCGCCCGGGCGGATCGTGGGGCCTGCGGTCACGGTGAAGGCGACCCCCGGCGATGAGATCCTGGCCCTGAAGGCGATCGAGATCGCCCAGCCCGGCGACGTGATCATCGTGGCGGGCGCCGACCATGAGCTGAACTGCTTCTGGGGCGGCATCATGTCGACGATGGCGAAGGCCCGGGGCGTCGCGGCCCTGGTGGCCCAGGGCATGATCCGGGATCTGGAGCAGTGCCGGGAGGCGGGCTTTCCGATCTGGGCGACCGGTGTGACCCCCGTGGCGCCGAACATGGACGTGCCTCCGGGGGAATTGAACCTGCCGATCACCATCGGCGAGGTGACCATCCACCCTGGCGATCTGGTGGTTGCGGATGAAGACGGCGTCACCATCGTGCCGAAGGCGCAGATTGCCGCTGTGAGCGATGCCGTGAAGAGCCGTATCGCCAAGGAGGATGCCTGGCTGGCGCAGATCCACGCAACCAGGCAGATGATCCTCAAGGATTCGGTGGAGAGCCTGCTGGCCAAGCGTACAGTCGAGTATCTCGACTAGAGGAGGAGCCAACCCGCCATGAGCAAGGCTGAACTGTGCAGCATGACCTGGGCCGAGTCCGCCGAGGCCTTCAAGCAGAACCCCGTCATCCTCATCCCCATGGGCAGCATTGAGGAGCACGGCCCGGCGACCCCGGTGGGTGATTACCGCTACACTGCGGAGATCTCCCGCCAGGTGGCAGAGGCGACGGGCGCTGTCTCCTGCCCGACCATTCCCTGGGGCTACTCGGAGTACTTCAAGCCCTTTCCCGGCACCATCAGCATCCGGCCCGAGACGCTGACCATGATCCTGGAGGATCATCTGGACTGCCTCCTCCGGTTCGGCCTGGACCATATCATGTTCGTCTGCGGCCACAAGGGGGACTTGCACATTTTGGAGCAGCTGGGCCGCAAGATCCGGCTGGCACACAAGCTGCGGGTGGCGACGATGGAGCCGATTGCCTGGTTCACTGAGGAGTGGAAGCGCGAGGTCTACGGCGCGGACAAGCCCTGGACCGGCCACGGCACCGACCCGATGCAGTCCTTCGCCATGCACCTTTATCCCGCAGAAGTGCGTCCCGACCTGTTGCAGCCGGGCAACAAGCCCGTCTGGAACGGGCAGACCTTCCAGGGCACGGCGGCCACCTTCACCGAGGGGAACATCTGGCACATGTACCTGGACTACAACGAGCTGACCCCTAACGGCGTGATCGGGGATGTGAACCTGCCCAGCGCTGAGGTGGGCCGCCGCACCCTGGACCGCCTGGTAGCGATCGGCTCCAAGGTCGTGCGCCGCTTCGCTGAGATCGACACCCGACTGTAAGCGCCGCTACCAGGGGGGATTCTGGGTGCGCCGATTTCTGCTTCGTCGCCTGGGGATGAGCGTGCTGCTAATGTGGTTGGTGGCGAGCTTGATCTTCCTCATGATCCACGCCCTCCCGGGCGACCCCGCCATGGCGGTCCTGGGCGGTGGGGATGCCTCGCCTACTCCGGAGCAGCTCATTACCGTGCGAGCCAAACTGGGGCTGGACGTGCCACTGTACGAGCAGTATCTCAACTACTTCGGCCGGCTGGCACGGGGGAATCTGGGGGAGAGCCTCCTGAACGGCAGGCCCGTCGCACTGGATCTGGGGCTGCGGCTGCCGCGAACCCTCCAGTTGATCATCCCGACGGTCATGATCTCGCTGCTGCTGGGGGTGCCACTCGGCATCATCGCAGCGAAGTTCCGAAAAACCTGGGTCGACCCGGTCGTCTCGGGCATCGCGCTGCTGGGCTTCTCGCTCCCGGTTTTTGTGGTGGGAACCCTGCTGGTGCTAATCTTCTCGCTGAAGCTGAAATGGTTCCCGCCTTCGGGCTGGGTTGACTTCAGCGAGCAGCCCCTGGAGTTCTTCCGAAGGCTCACCCTGCCCGTGGTGGCGCTGACGTTCGGCCCCCTGGCCACGACCATGCGCATGACCCGCACCAGCATGCTGGAGCAGCTGAACATGGATTACACCCGGACCGCCCGGGCGAAAGGTCTGTCGGACCGGATCGTCATCTACCGCCACGCGTTGCGAAACGCCTTGCTGCCGGTTGTCACGGTGGTCGGACTACAGTTTGGCAACATGTTCGCCGGCTCGGTTCTGGCGGAGTATCTATTCAACTGGCCTGGCCTCAACAACTTGATGTTCCGGGCGATCGGCGTGCGTGACTACCCGGTGGTGCAGGGTGTGGTGCTGCTCAGTTCCGTGATGTTTGTCTTGATCAACCTCCTCACCGACGTGTCCTACGCCTTGTTAAACCCACGGATCCGGTACGACTAGGGGGGGAGCTTCATGACATGGTCGCGGCTGGTCAAGAACCCGCGGATCTGGCTCAGCGGGGGCTACCTGCTCGTGCTGGTGCTGTTGGCGATCGGGGCGCCTCTGCTTGCCCCGAAGGACCCGACGGTGATGGCAGGTGCCAGCCGGCTGGCCCTGCCCAGCGCCAAATACCTGCTGGGGGCGGACGAGTTCGGCCGGGATATCCTCAGCCGGCTGATCTACGGCGCAAGGATCACCCTGGAGGTCTCGACGTTTGGTGTGCTGATCGCGTGTGTGATCGGGGTGCTGCTGGGCATGGCTGCGGCTTACAACGGCAAGTGGACGGAAGCGGTCATCATGCGGGCGATGGATGCGGTGCTCTGCTTTCCGCCGATCCTGCTGGCCCTGATGGTGGTCACGTTCATGAAACCCACGGTGACCAACGTTGTCCTGACGGTTGGGTTCCTTTATGTGCCGAGGTTCGCTCGGATCGCGCACAGTTCGGCGCTGGCCATCTCCCAGAGCGATTACGTCGAGGCCGCCCGGGCCCTGGGCGCCGGCAACTGGCGCATCCTGGTGAAGGCGATTCTGCCGAACATCATGGCGCCGGTCTTCGTGCAGATTTCGCTCAGCCTGGGCAACGCCATCCTGCTCGAGAGTGGTCTCAGCTACCTGGGCATGGGCCCGCCCCCGCAGATCCCGTCCTGGGGCCGCATGATCGAGACGTCGTCCCGGTTCATGCACCTGAACCCGCATGCGGTCATCTGGCCTTCGGTGGCCATCGCCGTCACCGTCCTGGCGTTCAACTTGTTGGGGGATGCGGTCAGAGACACGCTGGACCCGCGGCTCCGGAACAGCTAGCACACGGGGGGATGGATCATGCAGATGAGATGGCAGCGGTTCATGGTAGCGGGGCTGGCCGTCGCTGTGGTGGCAGTGGGGGGCTGCGGCGGGGGCGCCAAGTCTGATACTGGCGGCGAGCAGAAGGGTACCGGCACCCAGACGGCTTCCGGTCCCAAATCCGGCGGTACCCTGAAGGTGGGCATCTCCCGGGATCCACTGGCGTTCGACGGCCACATTGCCTACGGTATCACCAACAGTTCCGTCCTTGGCAACATCTACGACGGACTGGTGGAGTATGACATGCCGGGCGACGGCAAGATCGTAGGCGCCCTGGCAGAGTCCTGGACGATGCCCGATGACAAGAGCTACGTCTTCAAGATCCGACAGGGGGTCACGTTCCACAACGGCGACCCGTTCGATGCGCACGTCGCGGAGTGGAACCTGAAGCGGATCATGGACCCGCAGACAGCAGCCACCCGGCGGGGCGAACTGACCGCCATGATCGACAAGATCGACGTGCCGGACGACTACACGCTGAAGGTTACGCTCAAGCAGCCCTCGCCCATTTTCCTCAACGTGCTCGCCGCTCGCGAGGTCTACATGATGGACCAGAAGTGGGTAGCGGCGGGTAATGATCCGAAGAAGTCAGCGATGGGCACCGGCCCGTTCAAGCTGAAGAGCTACGAGCCCCAGCGTAACGTGATCCTGGTCAAGAACGAGAACTACTGGAAGAAGGGACTGCCGTACCTCGATCAGCTGGACATGGAGGTGCTCCAGGACGACGCCGCCCGTGTCAACGCCTTCAAGGGCAATGAGGTAAACTTCATCGAGTATGTGCCCTGGCAGGAGTTTCAGGGCTTCGAGGCGGACAAGAGCCTCAAGCTGACGAAGGGCTTTGACTCCTTCAATGTCGTGCGCCTCAACCCGAACCGGGCGCCCTTCGACAACCCCAAGGTCCGCCAGGCGATCAACTACGTGGTTGACCGTGAGGAGATCATCAACCTGGCCTGGGGCGGGCAGGGCCTTCCGATTACGGGCGGCATGCTCCAGCAGTCCTCACCGTACTACAACGCTGACCTTCAGGGCGTGTGGAAGAAAGACTGGGACAAGGCCCGGGCGTTGCTGAAGGAAGCGGGCATCAACAACCCCGCTGACGTGAAGCTTACGCTGGAAACATCCACGCTGTCGGTGCATAAAGACACCGCTCAGGTGGTGCTCCAGGAGTTGCAGCAGTTCGGTTTCAAGGTGGAGTATAAGACCTTTGAGTTCCAGACCACCGTGGACAAGCGCTCCAGCGGCGACTATCAAATGCTCGTGGACGGCCTGGGTATGTCCTGGCCCGACCCCGATTTCTACTTTCAGTACTTCCACAGCACCGGTTCCGGCCATGCCAAGGGTGTGAAGATGAAGGTTGACGCCCTCGACAAGCTGATCGAGCAGGGGCGCACTACCGTCGATCCGGCCATGCGGAAGCCCATCTATCACGATCTGGAAAAGGGGATCGTCGACAACGCTCCGTGGATCTTCCTTCTGTGGCGGCCGCAAGCTGAGGTGACGCACGACTTTGTCATGGGGTACAAGCCCCTGCCGGGCGGTATTGCCGGCTACTCCATCGGGTATCTCGAATACGTCTGGCTGAACAAGTAGGTGCGATATGCGTAAGTATGAACTTGCCCTGATGAGCTATCGTGAGATCGAGGCGGTCGACCGGGAACAGGCGGTGGTTCTGCTCCCCGTCGGATGCGTGGAGCAGCACGGCCCCTGCGGCCTCACCGGCGCTGACACCCTGCTGGCCGAGCGCTGGTGCCGTGACGTCGCATCCCAGGGGGAGAACACCTACGTGGCCGCTCCCATCTGGTATGGGTACACGCCGTATACGGCCTTTGCCGGTACCATCACCCTTCGGCTGGAGACGCTGAAAGCCGTGGTGCAGGATGTGGTGGACGGCCTGATCAGCCACGGCTTCAAGCATATCGTGCTCGTCAACAACCACGGGCCGAACGAGGCGGCGCTGGAGCAGGTGGCCGCGCAGGTGCGGCGTGAGCACAGCATCACGCTAGGGCTCCTGTACCCGTGGCGCCTGGCGATGCACCTCTGCCCCGACCTATACGAGGACTACAAGGCGGTGGCCGGCCATGGCGGTGAGCCGACCATTTCAGTGATGATGGCGCTCGCCCCCGGCATGGTCGACCTTACCCACACGGCGCCCCGCGGGTACGTTCGGGAGCAGGGGCCATTCTACGCCTTGAACTACAAGGCGGCCCGGTTCGAAGGCTTCGAGGTGGGCGTCTATTGGAGCGCCGAGGAGGTGCTCCCCGGCGGGACCAGCGGTGATTGGCGCCCGGCCACGCAGGAGCGGGGCGAGGAGATTCTGCGCCGCATGGCCGCATACGGGCTCAAGTTCATCCCGGCCTTCCGCACCTGGAGTCAGGGGAGGGCGGCCAAATGAGTCTCAGGGAGGCCCTCCGGGTGGCGGCAGAGCGGGAAGATGCGAACGTGGCGGACCTGCAGGCATTCCTCCGCATGCCTTCGGTGGCTGCTCAGAACTTGGGGATGCAGGCGTGCGCGGAGTTCCTGGCCGAGCACTTCCGGGCGATTGGGTGCGATCATGTGCGGTTGGTGCCCACCGCCGGGTTCCCGGTGGTCTGCGCCGAGGTGCGCGGGGAGTCGGACCGCAGTGTGCTGGTCTACGGCCATTACGACGTACAGCCTCCCGAACCGCTCGAGGCATGGCCGCACCCACCGTGGAGCGCCCACCTGGAGAATGGACGCATCTACGCCCGGGGCGCCGTGGATGACAAGGGCAACTTCTACTGCGCCGTTAAGGCTGTGGAGGCCTACCTGCAGGCAGGGCGCCGCCCTCCGGTCACGGTGAAGTTCTGGATCGAGGGCGAGGAGGAGGTGGGCAGCCCCAACCTCAGCCAGTTCGCCCGGGATCACTACGACTGGCTCAAGTGTGACGGAATGATTCTTCAGGACGGCGGCGAGGCCTCCGACGGGCGGACCGAGTTCAACCTCGGCATGAAAGGGCTGCTCTACCTGGAGTTGTCCGTCCGGAAGAACCCCCGGGATCTTCACTCCGGTAAGGCACCGGTGGTGGAAAATGCCGCCTGGCGCCTGATCTGGGCGCTCGCCTCCATGAAGGGGCCCGACGACCGGGTGCTCGTGGATGGTTTCTATGACAACATCAGCCCGGTCACCGAGGCGGAAATGGCGTGCATTCGGCAGAACGCCATTCCTGACCAGGTGCTGGTTGATGAGTTCGGTGGGGCGCCGCTGAAGCAGGGGCTGACCGGTCCGGAGCTGTTCAAGACGCTCTACTTTGAGCCCACCATGACGGTGTGCGGGTTCGATTCCGGGTACAACGGACCGGGGCAGAAGACCGTGTTGCCCGCCACTGCCAAGGCGAAGATGGATATTCGCCTGGTGCCTGGGCAGGACCCGCAGGACCTCCTGGCCAAGGTGAAGCGGCACCTGGTGGCGCACGGCTTCGCCGACATTGCGGTGAAGACGCTGGGCGGGGCGGGGTTGCCCGCGGGGCGGACGGCCCTCGAAGCGCCTGTGGCTCAGGCATTGTTGCAGGCCGTGACCGAGGAGTGGCACGGCCGCAAGCCGATCATCAAGCCGAGCGTCGAGGGCTCCGGCCCGGGTTCGATCTTCTCGGACATTCTGCAGATTCCGTGGGCATTGACCCGCTTCGGGCCGAAGGAGGCGCTCATGCACGCCCCCGGCGAGTACACCGAAGTGGCTGGTTACCTGCGGGGCATCCGGACGATCATCAAGTTCTTGCAGTACTTCCAGGACTGGGAGTGAGAGGGGGGCACAAGCCGTGTCGGAGAAACTGCTGTGGGATCGCCTTCAGGTCGAACTGACTGAAAGGGTCGCTGGCTTTGCCGGGGTTGCCGGACTGTGCATCAAGGATCTGACCACGGGCTGCCAGGTGGCTGTCAACGCCGACGAGGAGTTCCCAACCGCCTCGGCCATCAAGGCGCCCATTCTCGCACGGATGTTTCGCTTGGCGGAGGCCGGCAAGCTCGACCTGAGCCGCAGAGTGCAGCTGACCGAGGATTTGAAGGTACCGGGCAGCGGCGTCATTACCTACTTCGATGACGTGGCTGAGCTGACGGTGCGGGACATCGCCGTGTTGATGATCATCGTATCGGACAACACCGCTACCAACCTCTGCATCGACTGGGCCACCTACGAGGGCACGAATGCCCTGCTGCGGGAACTCGGCATTACCAGGACCACCCTGCGTCGCAAGATGCAGGATCATGTGGCGGTGGAGCGGGGCGAGGAGAACCTGGCGACGCCGGCGGAGTTGGTGCAGTTCTATGAGGCGCTCTTCCGGCCGGAGAAGCTGAGCCGCTACGTGTGCGAGGAGACAATCAAGGTGCTGAAGAAGCGAAAGCGAAGCCAGTTTGCCCAGGGCCTGCCTCCAGACGTGGTGCTGGCGGGCAAGCCGGGCGGAATGGACAATGTGCGGACTGACGCCGGCATCGTCTACCTGGATCGGCGACCCTACGCCATGTGCGTCATGACGAAGTATGGCATGTGCCTGCCAAGCGAACAGGAGCAGTTCGTCGCCGGGGTAGCGCGGACGGTGCACCGGCACATGAGTACGTTGGCTGTCACCAGTGTTCATGGGCAGGGGCTGCCACCTCAGTTCCGGAAGTAACGGCACAAAAGGCTCCGGCTACCGGTCGGGGCCTTTGTGTATGCTTCGGTGGCAAACGCAGGACATGTACTCAGGGCGCGGCTTCTCGTCGAAACCTTTGGCACTGAACGTTTCCAGCAGTCGTTGACTTGAAATGTCAGTCGCAGCATGGTAAGGTTGTTCCTGCAGTTGATTTCTACGCAGTGACCGCTCACCCAGCGGTTCCAGGCGTGTAGCCTGATAGTATGGGAGTAGCTCTGGTCCTGGTGGCCGGCACGGTCTTCAAAACCGATGTGCCGTAGTGATCCTGCGGCGGGTGGGTTCGATTCCCACATACTCCCGCCAAACAGAAGGAAGGCTCCAGGATCCCAAGCAGAATGGCTGGGGACCCTGGAGCCTTTTCGCGTGCTGCGCTCGGCGATCAGTCCTCGTCCTCGCTCCACAACTCACGCAGGCAGCGCTACCGAGCTTCAGGTGGCGGGAACTGCCCACCGCTCTGCTGCGACCGGTGCCAGTCACGCCACTGCCGCAACTCCCGGAGCACCGGCCAGTCGCTGAAGGCGATTACGAGCAGGACGACGAAGCCGACCAGCGGAATCAGCAGCAGCAGCGACATTGCGCCCGGGTAGCCCGCCTTTGCAAAGATCATCCAGAATGGCAGCACGAGGACCAAGGCCGAAACAACAGCCACGATGAGGGAGAACACAAACATGCCTGCGAAGAAGTTTGGGAACAGGGACGGGTTCGGGTTCGAGTACATCGGATCACTCCCAGTATCAAAAGTTCACATACATCGTACTTCTTTATTTAAACTGTCAACTCCTTTTTTCGCTGCCAGTACGGAAGGTGATCGATTGAGAATCCAGAAATGGTTGAACGAGGCCGTAGCCCAATGCCCGCCCGGCCTGCGGCGATACAGGGCCGGCGGTTTGCTGCACCCCCGTGAAAGGGGTATAATGTTACCGCATATCACCCGGTGATTTCCCACACGGAGGCCATGACCTTGAAACCCTGGCAGCAAAAATTGCTCCGTGAGATTCCGCCCGTCAATACGGTCCTGGACGCCCCCGCGGCCGTCCAGCTCCTGCAGCAGCATGACCGGGAGCTCGTCGTCCAGGCCGTCAACGCTGCCCTGGCGGACCTTCGGAGCCAGGTCACCGCAGCGGCTGATGAATCAGACCTCAGCCGGCTGGACCTCACGCCCGACGCCCTGGCCCGCTCCGCCGCCGCACAGCTGGACCTGCGCCTCCAGCCGAGATTGCGGCGCGTCATCAACGCGACCGGCGTCGTCCTGCATACGAACATGGGCCGATCACCGCTGGCCGATGAAGCCGTGGCGCAGATCGCCCGTGTCGCCGAACGCTATAATAACCTGGAACTGGACATCACTACTGGTGAGCGAGGCTCCCGGTATGCCCACGTTGAGGAGCTCCTCTGCCGCCTGACCGGCGCCGAGGCCGCCATGGTCGTCAACAACAACGCCGCCGCCGTTTTGCTCATGCTCTCCGCCCTCTGCAGCAGCAGAGAGGTGCTCGTCAGCCGGGGCGAACTTGTGGAGATCGGCGGCTCCTTCCGGGTGCCCGACGTGATGGAACAGGGCGGCGCCCGCCTCGTCGAGGTCGGCACGACCAACAAGACCCACCCTGCTGACTATGTGCGCGCCATCCGCCCGGAAACGGGCGCCCTGCTTAAAGTCCACACCTCCAACTTCAAGCTGATCGGCTTCACGGAGGATGTGCCCGTCGCCGAACTCGCGACCATCGCCCACGAGCATGGCCTGCCCTGCCTGGTGGACTGGGGCTCCGGGGTCATGGTCGACCTGGCTCAGTTCGGCATCCCCCATGAGGCGACCATGCCGGAGTTGATCCGGGACGGCGCCGACCTCGTCACCTTCTCCGGCGACAAGCTGCTCGGCGCCCCGCAGGGCGGGTTCATCGTCGGCAAGCGGGAGTTGGTCGAACGCTGCCGCAAGCACCCCCTCACCCGGGCGCTCCGGGTCGATAAGCTGACCCTGGCGGGCATTGAGGCGACGCTCAAGCTCTACCTCGAGCCGGCCAAAGCGATTCAGAGCATCCCCACATTGCGTATGCTCAGCCTCAGCCGGGCACAACTGACCCCGGTCGCGGACGACCTCGCCCACCGCCTCAACGAAGCCCTGATTGGCACCGGACTCACCGCACACACCATCGATGGTTTCTCGCAAGCGGGCGGCGGCTCGCTGCCCGGCGTCGACCTGCCCACCAGGCTCGTGGCGATTGCCATGGCGGCCCCCCATGCCGTGGAGCGGCGGCTGCGCGAGCAGGACCCCCCGGTGATGGTCCGGGTGTCAGGCGGCCAGATTTTGTTCGACCCCCGAACCCTCTGGCCTGAGGAACTTGATTTGACAGTATCTGCCCTGCGCCGGGCAGTCGTCTAAGTGTAGGGAGGTATCAAGCGTGAGCGAGTCAATGCAGATCCGTCTGACTCAGTACTCCTCGAAGGCCGGCTGAGGTTGTAAAATCGGTCCGGAGGACCTGACAGAAGTGCTCAAGTTCCTGCCCCCGAGCGTCAGCAACGCCAACGTGATCGTCGGGCTCGATACCCCCGATGACGCTGGTGTTTATAAGATTAGCGACGACGTAGCCATCGTCCAGACTGTGGACTTTTTCACCCCGATCGTTGACGACCCGTACTGGTTTGGCGCCATCGCCGCGGCCAACGCCCTGTCGGACGTCTATGCGATGGGCGGCAAGCCGGTCACGGCGCTCAACATGGTCGCCTTCCCTGTAACGAAGCTTGACAAGCAGGTGCTCGCGGAGATTCTCCGCGGCGGCGCCGACAAAGTGCGGGAGTCCGGTGCAGTGATCCTCGGTGGCCATTCGATCGATGACCCGGAGCCGAAGTACGGCCTGGCGGTCACCGGCGTGGTCCACCCCGGCAAGATCGGTGCCAAGGGCGGCGCCCGCCCCGGCGACAAGATCATCCTGACCAAGCCGATCGGCATCGGTGTGATCACCACCGCGATCAAGCGGGGTGCCACGACGCAGGCGCATGCGGACGAGGCCATTCAGGTGATGGCCAAGCTGAACAATGTAGTGGATGTGCTTGCGCCGTACGATGTGCGGGGCCTGACCGATATCACCGGCTTCGGCCTGCTGGGCCACGCTTCCGAGGTGGCGCGGGAGTCGAAGACGGGCATGCGGATTCACTCCGCACAGGTGCCCGTGCTCGCCAGTACTTACGAGTACGCTAACCAGGGCATCTTCCCCGGCGGCTCCAAGACCAACTTCAAGTTCCTGACCACCCGGGAGTATATCCACTTTGACCCTTCAATTGATGAGACCCAGCAGATGATTCTCTGCGATGCGGTTACATCGGGCGGCCTCCTCATCTGTGTGGCAGCTGACAAGGCGGATGCCCTTGCAGCAGACCTGAAGGCGAACGGCACCCTGGCCGCAGCGATCATCGGCGAAGTTGTTGCCGACCATCCTGGAAAGATTATGGTGATGCCTTAATGCGGATCGATCTGGTCTCCGGCGTCCGGCTGAACGCCAGCCCTGCCGTAGAGGCCTTCCTTTTTGACTGGGCGAAGGTCGCCCCGGCGTACGAGTACGATTGGACGAAGCAGGAGTCATTCGCGGCCCGTGCCGCCTGGCTGAATGAGGGTGGCTACAAGGGGGACCGCAAGGCGGTCGCTGCCGCGCTTGAGCAGTACAACCGCGCCCTCGGCGCCGGCCCCGCCACGCTGGACAATATCGCAAAGCTGGCGGAGGAGGGGACCCTGGCGGTCGTCACCGGCCAGCAGCCGGGCGTCTTTGCCGGGCCGGCGTACAGCATCTACAAGGCGCTGACCGCCATTCGCCTCGCCCGCCAGCAGTCTGAGCGCCTGGGCGTGCCCGTGGTGCCGGTCTTCTGGGTA